>NZ_JBSFTY010000020.1:0-105008 GCF_053591515.1 Streptomyces sp. NPDC003011 | reverse complement strand
CCGGTCCCGCGCGTCCTGCACGGCGCCGGCGCCGGCGGTCTGCCCGTCGGTGAGCGCGCGACGGGCGTCGACCCGCCCGCCGCGGCCGTCGGCAACGTCCACGGCTTCACCGAGAACCCGGTCCGCGTCGGCCTGGAGCGGCTGGCCGCGATCCAGGCGGCCGTACCGGTCCCGCGCGTCCTGCACGGCGCCGGCGCCGGCGGTCTGCCCGTCGGTGAGCTGCACGGCGCCCTCGCGCGAGGCGTCGCCCAGGTCAACGTCGACGCCGAACTGCGCCGCGCTTGCCTGGAGGCCGTCCGCGCGACCCTCCCGGCGGCGCTGCCCGGTGCCGGCGTCGTCTCCGTGGGGGCGGCGGGCCGTGCCGCGATCCGCGACGCGGCTCTGGAGGCCATCGGCCGCCTGAGCCCTCGCGCCGAGGGCCGAGGGGGAACCGCGACGCGGCTGTGGAGGTCACCGGCCCCCTGAGCCCCCGCGCCGAAAGCCGAGGGGAACCGCGTGACCTCACCCGGTCCCGCTGACGAGAACCGCACGCCCCACGCCGCCGTAGAGCACGAGACCGTCCGTACGACCACCCGCCGCATCGCACCGCCCCCGCGAGCCTACGACGGCCTACCGCGCCATGCCCTCTCGCACACCGCGCCCGCGCGCATCTCTCCCCCGCCAGGGCCCCCGCCCTCGCGCCTTTCTCTCCACTCCCCGAAGGACAAAGATGTCTCCCTGCCCCCGTCCCCGTACGGCCGTCATCGGCCTGGGCGCCATGGGACTTCCCATGGCGCGCCGCCTGGCCGGCGAACTGCCCGTCTCCGTCTACGACATCGCCGCCGGCCGGCGATCCGCCCTGGCCGCCGAGGGCGCCCGAGACGCCGCGTCCCCGGCCGAGGCGGCCCGTGACGCCGACGCCGTCGTCCTCGCCGTACGCGACCAAGTGCAGGTCGAGGGCGCGCTGTTCGGCGAGAACGGCGCCGCCGAGGCCCTCCGCCCGGGCGCGGTCGTGATCCTCACCAGCACGGTCGGCCCCGAGGCGGCCCGCCGCACAGCTCTGCGGCTGGCCGAGCGCGGTGTGCTGACCGTGGACGCGCCGGTCAGCGGCGGCCCGGTGCGGGCCGGCGACGGCGACCTGCTGATCGTCGTCGGCGCCGAGGAGATCGCGCTGAAGGCGGCCCGGCCGGTCCTCGACCTGCTCGCCTCGACGCTCACGGTCGTCGGCCCGCGCCCCGGCGACGGCCAGGCGATGAAGGCCGTCAACCAGCTGCTGGCCGGCGTGCACATCGCCGCCGCGGCGGAGGCGATCGCGCTCGCCCGCGGCCTCGGGCTCGACCCGGGCACGGTCGTGGAGAGCCTCAAGCACGGCGCCGCCGGCTCCTTCATGTTCGCCGACCGCGGGCCGCGCATGGTCCAGACGTACGACGACGGTCCCGAGCCCGAGGTCAGGTCGCGGCTCGACATCTTCGTCAAGGACATGGGCATCGTCACCGGCATCGCCAAGGACGCCCACGTCCCGGTGCCCCTGGCCGCCGCGGCCGAACAGCTCTACCTGCTCGGCGAACGCGCCGGTCTCGCCGCCCGCGACGACTCCTCCCTCGTCACCGTCCTGTCTCCCAAGTCGTCGGAAATATCCGCGGAAACAACCCCGGAAGGAGAGGGACGATGAGCCACACCGCCCTGCTCACCATCGCGGTCGCCGGCGTCGCGACCCTGCTCCTGCTCATCCTCAGAGCCAAGGTCCAGCCCTTCGTCGCGCTCGTCGTCGTCGCCATCGGCGTCGCGCTCGCCGCGGGGGTGCCCGCCGCCGACCTGGTGAAGACCGTCGAGGACGGCATGGGGGCCACTCTCGGCCACATCGCCACCATCATCGCCCTGGGCGCGATGATCGGCCGGATCGTCGAACTCTCCGGCGGCGCCCACGCGTTCGCGCACTCCCTCATCGAGAGGTTCGGGTCCCGGCGCACCCCGCTCGCCCTGACCGTCGCCGGCTTCGTCCTGGGCATCCCGGTCTTCTTCGAGGTCGGCCTGATCATCCTGATGCCGATCGCGTACGGAGTCGCCCGCGCCTCCCGCAAGCCGCTGCTGGTCTACGCGCTCCCGATGGGCGCCGCGATGCTCACCGTGCACGCCTTCCTGCCGCCGCACCCCGGTGCGGTCGCGGTCGCCGCGACGATCGGCGCCAGCCAGGGCCTGATGCTGCTGCTGGGCATCCCCGTCACGGCCGTCGTCTCCCTCCTCGGCTACCTCGTCTCCCGTCGCCTCACCCGCCGCGAGTACCCGATGGACCCGGTGGTGTACGCGGAGGTGTACGGCGAGCCGGAGGCCGGGCGCGAGGGCGGGGCCGGTAGCGCCCCGGCTCCCGTGGCGGACGGTCACGCCACCGCCGTACTCACCAAGCCCGCACACTCGGAGACCGACGTCCGCCCGCCGTCCTTCGGCATGGTCCTGGCGCTGATCGTCACCCCGATCCTGCTGATCCTGCTCGGCACCATCGGCCAGAACACGCTCGCCGAGGGCTCCACCCTCCGTGCCGTACTCACCGTCCTCGGCGCCCCGATGGTGGCCCTGCTCATCGACGTCGCCCTGTGCGGCTGGTTCCTGGGCGCCCGGCGCGGCTGGGACCGCGGGCGCATCGCCGAGGTCATGGGCTCAGCGCTGCCGCCCGTCGCGATGGTCATCCTGGTGGCCGGTGCGGGCGGTGTCTTCGGCAAGGTGCTGGTCGCCAGCGGCATCGGCGACGCGATCGCCGACGTCCTGGAGCGCACCGGCCTGCCCGCGCTGCTGCTGGCCTTCCTGACTTCCCTCGCCCTGCGCGCGGCCCAGGGATCGGCGACCGTCGCCCTCATCACCACCGCCGGCATCCTCACCCCACTGCTGCAGCGGGCCGACCTGTCCACCGGTCAGCTGTCGCTGGTCGCCCTGACGATGGGCGCGGGCGCTCTCGCCCTGTCCCACATCAACGACGCCGGGTACTGGATGTTCACCAAGCTCGCCGGTCTCGACGTGGCGGCGGGCCTGCGCACCTGGACGGTCCTGACGACCGTCATGGGCTGCGCCGGCTTCGCCCTCACCGCGGCGCTGTGGCCGCTGGTCTGACCCGGCCTGCCGGACATACGGAGCCGCCCGCCCGAGTCCTGACCGGTTCGCCGAACACACGGAGCGGCCCGCCCGAGTCCTGACCGGTTCGGGCGGGCGGCTGCGCACCGCGGCTGCTGCTTCTCGCGCTGGTAGCCGCGCTCGCCGCCATCGTCTGCGGCAACGGATCGCCGCACTCCCGGCAGTACCGCCGATCCTCGCCCATCCCGGCCTGTTCGCCGCCGCCTTCCTCGTGGCCGGCCAGTGGGACGACCTCTTACCTTCCCAGGTCAAGCGGATGCGGGGCGCGCTACGACCGGACCTGCCTCCGCTACGGGCACTCCCTACGGCCTGCCGCCGCCGCCCGACCTGAGCTTCGGCTGCAAGCGGCGTCGTTTGATGGAGATGGTGTCAGGAGCTGGCACGGTCGGTTGCGCAGAAGACGTTTGTTCGGGCGAGATCGGTGCAGACGATGAGCTGACACAGCCTTTATATGACGAAGTGGAGAGGCACCATGGGCATCATCGCGTGGATCATCATCGGCCTGCTGGCCGGCGTCATCGCCAAGGCCCTGATGCCGGGCAAGGACCCCGGCGGCATCATCATCACCATGCTCATCGGCATCGTCGGTGGTCTGCTCGGCGGCTGGCTCGGCAAGGTGATCTTCGGCGTCGACTCCATCGACGGGTTCTTCGACCTCTCCACCTGGATCGCCGCGATCGTCGGCTCCGTCATCCTGCTCGCCCTCTACCGCCTCGTCACCGGCAACCGGCATTCGCGCAGTCACGCCTGACCCGCTGAAGGCACAAGGCCTCCGTACACACCTGGACGGCTCCCCTCCCTGTTCGCCGGGCGGGAGCCGTCCAGTTGTCTACGGCCGACAAGGTCATCGGCTGCCGTCCCACCGTCGACCAGGCCCTGACCTCCTGACCCGCGCCGCGCCCGGCCACCGCGTTCTCCCCGGCTTCCGTGAAGGTGGCGGGGCCAGATCCGTGCAGCGTTGTCCTTGGCCGGCCTCCCTCCGACAGGGGCGCTGGCCGCGCGTCGGGCCATCGTGCGTTCAGTGCGGTAGTGGGTGACCATGGGTTGAAGAAGGCTGAAGAGGAGCATCGTTCCCGCCGGGAGCGCGCAGGCCGGCAAAGCGAGATCCTCAACCGGAGTAGGTCTGCCGAGCGGGGCATACTCGGGGCCGCCGCTCCGCCTGGCGGTGACTCAGCCGACCAGCTCAGCGATTCAGGGGCGTGGGGACGCCGTCCACCCTGCTGGAGTGATGCACCGTGCCTGACGAGTTCCCCTCCGTGGCTGAAGTCCTGGCCCAGGAGCCGTCCGTCTTGGTGCTGGATGCCAGGGGAGCCGTCCTTACCTGCACACCTACTGCTTTGCGCCTGTTCGAGGGCTCCATAGACAAGATCCGCGGCGTGGAGATCTCGGCCTTCTTCGACGATCCGTCCGTGTGGGCCGAGCTTGTCGCCGGCGCTCTGGGCGGGATCATGCTCAGCGCGCGGGCCGACTTGCACACCGTCCGCGGCGCGCCTTTCTCGGCGGTGGCGGCAGCCTCGGTGCTCGCAGAGGGAGCGGAGGGCCGTTTCATCTTGCGGCTGATCCGGGCGGAGTCCCCGGACTCCGGACCGCAGACCGTACGACGTCCGGTGCCCACCGCGGAACAGGTACTGGCGAAAGATCCACGAGCACTCGAGCGGCTGGAGCTGCTTCATGACGCGGCGACCCGCATCGGCGGCTCCCTGGACATCACCCGCAATGCCGAGCAGTTGCTGGACGTCCTCATACCGGCCTTCGCCGACTTGGGGGCGGTGGACCTGACCGAGGGCGTATTGCTCGGCGAAGAGCCGATGTCTTTCCCTCCCGGCACGCCCATGCAACGGATCGCTGTAGCGGCGGCCAGTGGGTGCTGGCCCCGAGAGAGCCACCCGGTCGGCGAAACCTTCCGGATCGGCCACGAAGAAGCCGAGCACCTGCGCAAGGGCACGCCCGGTGTCCTGCCGGATCTGCACCTGGCCCGGGCGGCGCTGAAGGACGACGCGGAAAGAGCCGCGCTCATGCTGCCGCCGGACGCGACCTCCCTGATGGTGCTGCCGCTGCTGGTCAGAGGAGGGGTACTGGGGGCGGTGGGACTCTGGCGTACCGGGACACGGGCCCCTTTCGATCCGGCGGATGTGACTCTGGCGGATGAGATCGGCACCCGGGCCTCGCTGAGCCTCGACAACGCTCGGCGATACAACCTCGAACGCCGCACCGCGGAAGCGCTGCAGCAAGGTCTGCTGCCCCGCCCGGTGGTGGAGGTCGAGGCCGCGAAGACATTCGGTGCTCACCTGCCCGCGCGTGCGGTGACGGGGATCGGTGGCAGCTGGTACGACGTCATCGCGCTGTCCTCGAGCCGGGTGGGCTTCGTCGTGGGCAATGCGGGCGGGCAGGGGATGAACGCCACAGCGGCGATGGGGCGGCTGCGGGCAGCGGTGCAGACCTTGACGGACCTGGATCTCAGTCCCGACGAGGTGCTGTCCCACTTGAACGACCTGGTGGTCCGGTTCGCTGAGGACGAGGAGCATCGAGACGTCGTGCCTGCCGGCAGTGTGCACGGCGCGACGTGCCTGTACGCCGTGTACGACCCGATCACAGGCCACTGCGTACTGGCCAGTGCGGGACACCCCGGGCCGGTGCTGGTCTCGCGGGGCGGCGCCGAAGCCGACATGGTGCCCGTACGTCCGGGGCTGCCCCTGGGCGAAGGCGCGGAGCCCTTTGAAGCCACCGAGCTGCAACTCAGCCCTGATGACGTGCTGTCCTTCTACACGGGCGCACTGGCGCGAGATCCGTTCCACACCCGCGGGCTGACCGTGGTGCGGGAAGGCACGGCTGGAGGCGCTGAAAGCGGCCGCCCGGTCACGGAAATCGGTGGCCGCATTCTGGAAAAACTCCTCCAGGAGCCCTTGGACGACGACCTGGCACTTCTGGTGACCCAGGTGCGCCGACTTCCTGAAGATGCCACGGCCACCTGGGAGCTGGCCGCCGACCCCAGCATCGTCGCAGGGATACGCCGCCAGGTCGCCGACCAGCTGACCTCCTGGGGGCTGGACCATCTGGTGTTCACCACAGAGCTGATCGTCAGCGAGCTGGTCACCAACGCCATCCGCTACGGCGGCACCCCAGTGGGCCTGCGGCTGATTCGGGATCAACGTCTGATCTGCGAGGTCTCCGATCCCAGCCAGACGCAGCCGCATCTGCGACGGGCCCGGTGGACGGACGAAGGCGGCCGCGGTCTGTTCCTGGTGGCGCAGCTGACCCATCGTTGGGGCAGCCGGTACACCGTTGCGGGCAAGACCATCTGGACCGAACAACCGTTGGAAGAAGTGCCCTGACCCCTGATCGGCCCGGTTGCCTGCTGTGACGCGTGCGGGCGCTTCAGCCGACGGTCACCAGGACACGTCGTACCCTCGGCCTGCCTGGCCATGACCAGGCGCCTCACCCGCACAGGGTCTGCGGCAGGACGTCCGGGCTTCTGTAGCGGCTTCTTGCCCGCGCCCGGGGTGCGGTTACGCAGCACGATTTCCACCACGTGAGGGTCAATATCTTTTCCCGAGAGATCAGATTGGGGGGGGCGTGCGGCGGGAGTTTTTGCCGCGGAGAGCAGAGCGGAATTAGGCAACGCTCACGGGCCGTTTCGGCGTGCTACTGTTGATCTCAGTTGCAGTTGTGGTTCCCAAACTTCAAGTGCCCCCGCCAGGACTTTATCGGTCGGGAGCACTTTTGTATTTCCGGTCATTTCCGGGCGGGGTAATCATCGCGGCGACACGGCGTCCGCGCGGTGCGGATTCCGATGTACTGCCCCAAAGGAGATATGACATGGCTGCTGGTACCGTGAAGTGGTTCAACGCGGAAAAGGGCTTCGGCTTCATCGAGCAGGACGGTGGCGGCGCCGACGTGTTCGCCCACTACTCGAACATTGCCGCGCAGGGCTTCCGTGAGCTGCTGGAGGGCCAGAAGGTGACCTTCGACATCGCGCAGGGCCAGAAGGGCCCGACGGCCGAGAACATCGTTCCGGCCTGACGCTCCCGCCCAAGCCGCAGCTGGGGCCCGCATCCTTCGGGGTGCGGGCCCCAGCTGCACGCGTATCCCGCAGTGGCTTTCTCCCGGCAGGGCGACGCGGAGGAACTGGTGATTCTCCATGCCATTCATTGCGGCCTGGAATTCCTTGATATGCGCCACATCGAGGAAGGTTCCGCATGAACCGCACGCAGGTACACGAACGACCGCTCCGCACGCTCCCATGACGGCCGTGCCGACGCCGGAAGGCGAGGCGGCTACGGCTCGCAGGCACCGCGTCGGACCGCACCGGCCGACGGGTCGGCCGAGTGCACGACAGGGTCCGTACGACAGGGTCCGTCAGACAGCGGCGCACGAGCAGGTCGACGTTGCGGTCCAGGGTGGCGGAGAACAGCATCCGCTACCGCTACCGCTACCGCTACCGCTACCGCCCGGGTCGAGGACTTCGCCGAACTCGACGTGACTCGACTCGGCCCGCCGCGCCGCAGGGCGAGTTGGTGCCGCCAGGAGATCACCCCCGCCGCAGACCACCCAGGTCCGCTCGGGCGACGATTGAACGTGCTCCGTCAGCTCGGCGCGTGCCCTTCCCGGGGAGTGTCGGCCGTACGGTCGCCGACCTGGGCGCTGAGAACGGGTGCCCGCGCCGTCTCACGTCGAAGTGCGTGAGTGATGGCGCGCGCCTCGATGCCCGCCTGGCGAAGGACACCCGTGAGGGGATTGGTGTACCCGGCGAAGTACAAGCGCTGGGCTTCAGGATGAGTCTGTGCCCCTACGGCGAGGGGTTGCCCGGCTTCGTCGAGTACGCCCAGGGAGCCGACCAGGGCGTGCAGGTCGGGCCGGTAGCCGGTGGCTGCGATGACCGTGTCGGGACGCAGTCGGGTGCCGTCGGCCAGTAACACGTCGGGTCCGTCGAACGCCTGGACGGCCGCGACCGGCTCGACCCGCCCGGACCGGACGGCGTCCACGAAGCCGTGGTCGAGCACCGGGTTGACACCCTCGCGGGCATTGCGGGTGTACAGGCCCGTGCGGGGCCGCGGCAGTCCCCGCGAGGTCAGGTCGGGCACCGCGAGACGTTGCGTGAGCAGGGACGTGCGGTCGCGCCACGCGAGCGGGAGGACCTCCGTCAGCCGGCCGACCGCATGCCATCGGGCGCTGGAGCGGGGCAGGATGTTGGGTGGGGTACGGACCGCGATCTGCACCCGATCGGTACCGGCCCCGGCCAGGACGCTCGCGATCTCGGTACCGCTGTTGCCGGCGCCGACCACCAGCACGTGCTGCCCGCGGTAGGGCACCGGAGAGCGGTAGTGGGCCGAGTGCAGCAGCGTGCCGGTGAAGGTCGAACGCCCGGGCCAATGGGGGAGGTTCGGGGTATGACAGCGGCCGGTGGCCACCACGACCGCGCCAGTGCGCACGGGACCGTCGGGGGTGTGGACCAGCCACTGTGCCCCCGAACCGGGCTCGGCCCGTTCGATGCGTTGCACCGGGGTGCTCACCCGGACGTCGAGTCGATGATGGGCGACGTAGTCCTTCAGGTAGCGCACATAGTCGTCCCGGCTCACCCATGGGCCCGCCTGGCGGGGCACCGGCAGGCCGGGGAGTTTCGAGGTGCCGGGGGTGGTGTGCAGACTCAGATGGTCATACCGCTGCGTCCAGTTCGCTCCCACTCGGTCCGCCTGTTCCAGGATCACGGTCGCCACGCCGGCGCGGCGCAGTAGCGCGGCAGCCGCGAGTCCGTGGGGACCGGCTCCGATCACGATCGTGGGCGCGTAAAAGTCTGGCTGTGGTGTCGGGGGCATCGCCTTCTATAACGGCGGATAACGCCTCACGTCACGCCCGACTGAGAGGCATGAAGCCGGTGGAGCGGAGTGGGATGGAGTGGAGTGGCGATGCTGATGCGGTGGCTGCCGTTACACCAGCGGTACGGAGTCGTTGGACCGCGCACCAGCGCGCACCGCGCGCAGGCGATCGGTCCGCCGGGGCCGGACCGTCCGGGCCGAGCGCAGCCGACCGTCCAGGACCCGGATGAGGCAGGTAGGTGTTGGTCGGGCGGTGGCGGCTCTCTGCGGGCCGACGCGTTACGCCTTTCCGATCTCACGAGGGGCTGATGTGCAGATGGCAATGACGCGCCACCGGCCACGGCTGCGGATCAGCCGAGTCTGCAAGGAGTACGGCGGCAGGCAGGTCCTGCGCGACGTCGACCTCGATGTGCCCGCCGGGACGCTGGTAGGAGTCGTCGGTGAGAACGGGGCGGGCAAGAGCACTCTGCTGCAGATCGCCGTAGGACACCTCGCTCCCGACCGAGGAACGGTGACACGGGCAGGGTCAGTGGGGTATTGCCCGCAACGAGCGGTACTGAACGATGCGTTCACCGTCGGCCAGCATCTGCGGTTGTTCCAGATGGCCTACCGGCTGCCGACGCTGGAACGCGTCGACGAGCTGATGGAACTGCTGGCACTGACCGGCTGCCGACGACAGCAGGTCGGTGAGCTCAGCGGCGGAACGAGACAGAAGCTGAACCTGCTGATCGCTCTCATGCACGATCCGCAGTTGCTGGTCCTGGACGAGCCCTACCAGGGCTTTGACTGGGACACCCATCAGCGGTTCTGGACCCTGGCCGCCGATCTGCGTGATCAGGGTCGTTCGATCATCGTGGTGTCGCACCTGCTGCACGAACTGCACCACTTCGACGCGATCGCTCATCTGCGCCAAGGGCGTCTGCACTTCGAGGGGACCGACCGTTGAGGCTCTCCTGGACGGCATTCACCGAACTGCTGCGCTGCACTCTGCTGGGCCACCTGCGCAACCGGCTGGCCTTGGCTCTGGCGGTGGCGTTCATCCCGCTCTGGATCGCCGTGGCACGCCTGTGCACCTCCGACGCGACGGTGCGCGTCTGGCTGGCCGCCATCAGCGCCTCCGCCTCCGCCCCGGCCAGCCAGGTGGGCCAGGTGGCCAGCGCGCTGGGCGCCGTCACCATGGTCGTCGGCTTCATCACGTTCACGGAGACCTTTCAGTCCCGGCAGATGGACCGCCGTCTGCTGCTGGCGGGTTACCCCCGGCTTCCGATGCTGCTGGCCAAACTCGCTGCCGTCGCCCTCACCGCCGCCCTGCTGGCCTTCTACACCACGATGCTGCTGTGGATCTCCCTGCCCGTGCGCCACGCAGGCCCCCTGGGACTGGCCCTTGCGGGCGCGGGCCTCGCCTACGGCGGGATCGGTCTTCTGCTCGGCTCTCTGGTCCGCGGCGAGCTGGAGGGCTTCTTCCTCATCATCATGCTCAGCCTGGTGGACACCGGCCTGCAGAACCCCGTCTTCAACACACTCATGGACGTGGCAGGCGTGTCCGCGCTTCCTCTGTACGGCGTGAACCAGCTGGCGCTGAGCTCAGCCCTCACCCCGCACATCCCCTGGTCCCATGGCCTGCTCTCCTTCACCTGGTCCGCGACGACCGGTGCCCTGGCGCTGCTCGTCCTCCACACCCATCGCCCTTTCCGCTCCCCGTGGTCTCACAGGACGCGGAGCAAGGCTGAGGACTTGCGGATCGGCTCCCCGGGAGCGCACGAAGGGCGCACCTTCCCGGATGTTTGATCGACCAGTCACCGAGTAGGCCCGCGTTCGCAGCGCGGGTCGGGCAGGCACGGACGCGGCCGGGCGCCGCTTGGTGCTCCGCAATGGCCGCCACCGGCCCCGCGCGGTCACCGCTGCGGCGGGTCCCGTCGAGGTCACGGCCCCGCGCGTGAACGACAAGCCGGTGGACGTGTCATGTCCCGCGACCCCACCGGCAAAGGTTGCCAGTGGCGGGCCCGCCGGGGATCCGGATGGCCTCGGCCCAGTGCAGCAGCCGCCTCGTGAACGAAGTTTGGAGGGGTGCGTGAATACCGTGTCGCCGGGCACAAGGGCTATGACAGCGAGGGCCTCGGGTTTGATGCCGGCGGACCTACCGACCAAGAAGCAAACATACGCCGTTGTACAACTCATACGCACACGCGTTTGAGTCGAAATTGATGATGGGATCTTGAAATGATCATCCTTGGGCTTATTCTGCTGATTATCGGGCTGCTTGTCGGCATGGGGCTGCTGACGACGATCGGCGGCATCCTCATTCTGGTGGGCGCCATCCTGTGGATCCTGGGTGCGACTGGTCGCGCGGTCGGTGGACGCAAGCATTTCTTCTAACCTCGATCTTTCGTGACGGCCCGTCGGATCATCTGGCGGGCCGTTTCGGTGGCGTGGCTGGTTTCGGGTGCGGTGAGGGCCCGGCTGTCGCGTCGGGTGGGCGCCGGGTTCCACGTTCCGGCGGGGTGATCAGGTTTGTTGTGGCGGGTGACGGGTGACGCTGCTGGTCAGCCGGGGTTCGGGAGAGCCGCGAGTCGTTGGACCGCGTTGGTGATCACGTCGGTCCGAGGCCAGTGACGGCCGAACCGAAGGTGCCGGCGGCGGGCGGTGGTGACAATCTGGGCGGCGGCGGAGACCAGTCGCAGCCGCAAGCGGCGGGGGCTCCCAGAGGCGGGGTCTGCCAGCCACGTACCTCGGTAGCCGCCCGGACCCCGCCGTTGCTCCCGGCCTCCGGACCGCCGAACCGGGCGGCACCTCCGCCCGCGCGCCATGGCACGCCGCGTTCTCGCCGGGCGAGCTGGTGCACGCCTCGGGGGTACCGGTCGCCGTCGCAGGACTCGTCGTCAGCCGCGCCGCGCACCGCCGGGGTCGGTCACCCGCCACCACGACGTCGACCGTGGCCTCGTCGCCCTCGGCGGCGAAGGCCACCAGCCGCTCACCCTCGCGGGCGATCGCGTCCCGCTCCCGTTTGAGGGCTTTGCCGAACAGCTCGACCGTGAGCCGGGCCTTTGAACGCTCGCGCTTGATGTTCCACACGGCTGTACGAAGCCGTCGATCAAGACAGTGCAGAGGACGCGGGCGCCCGGCCGGAAGACCTTCGGGACGGCACCACATGCTGCGCTGCAAACATCGACGAGGCCGTCAGGCAGTGCCCGACGAGTCGAGCCACGGATGCATCGAGCCGTCGGCTTCCCCCGGCTGCGTGAGATTTTGTGAGACGTGAGAGGGTCTGGGGCGTGAGTGAGACACCGTCGAACACCCTGCAATACCGCTTTGACGGGCCAGAAGAGGCTCCGGTCCTGATCCTGGGTCCGTCCCTGGGTACCACCTGGCACATGTGGGACCGACAGGTTCCCGAGCTGGCGAAGCAGTGGCGGGTCTTCCGTTTCGACCTGCCGGGGCACGGCGGTGCCCCCGCGTACCCGGCGGGCGCGGTCGGCGACCTCACCGCGCGGCTGCTCGCCACCCTGGACGGCCTCGGCGTGCAGCGCTTCGGCTACGCGGGCTGCGCGTTCGGCGGGGCGGTCGGCATCGAGCTGGCCCTGCGCCACCCCGAGCGTCTCGCCTCGCTCGCCCTGATCGCCGCCTCGCCCCGCTTCGGCACGGCCGACGAGTTCCGCCAGCGCGGGGTGATCGTACGGACGAACGGCCTCGATCCGATCGCCCGTTCCTCCCCCGACCGCTGGTTCACCAGCGGGTTCGCCGCCGCGCAGCCCGCGATCACCGAGTGGGCCGTGCAGATGGTGCGCACCACCGACCCCGGCTGCTACATCGCCGCGTGCGAGGCGCTGGCCTCGTTCGACGTACGGCACGAACTCGCGCGCGTCGGCGTGCCCACCCTGGTCCTCGTCGGCTCGGACGACCAGGTCACCGGTCCCGCCGAGGCCCGCACCCTGGTCGCCGGCATCCCGGACGCCCGGCTCGCCGTCGTGCCCGGCGCCTCTCACCTGGTGCCGGTCGAGCAGCCCGTCGCCGTCACCGACCTGCTGGTGCGGCACTTCTCCACCGCCTGGCAGCCCGGCTTCGACTCCACCACCGGCATGACGGCGATCCAGGCGACCCCCCTCAAACCGGTCCTGGCCGCCGCACCCCCGCAGCCCGCGCCGATCGCCGAGATCGCCCCGGCCGCCGTGGAGACGCAGGTCACCGGCCGTCCCGATCCGTACGACGCCGGTATCAAGGTGCGGCGTGAGGTGCTCGGCGACGCGCACGTCGACCGGGCGCTGGCGCAGGCCGACGAGTTCTCCGGCGATTTCCAGGAGTTCATCACCCGCTACGCCTGGGGCGAGATCTGGGACCGGCCGGGCCTGGACCGGCGCTCGCGCAGCTGTGTCACCCTCACCGCCCTGGTCGCGGGCGGTCATCTCGACGAACTCGCCTTCCACACCCGCGCGGCCCTGCGCAACGGCCTCACCCCCGCCGAGATCAAGGAGGTGCTGATGCAGGCGGCGGTCTACTGCGGCGTCCCGGCGGCGAACAGCGCGTTCAAGGTGGCTCAGCAGGTCATCCGGGAGGAGACGACCCCCACCGAGTGAGTTCCGCCCACGGGCCTCGGGCAGGATGTGATCCATGAAGCTCACGAAGAAGTCGCACGCCTGCGTGCGTCTGGAGAAGGACGGCCGGACGCTCGTCCTGGACCCCGGCGGATTCAGCGAGGAGGACGCCGCCCTGGGCGCGGACGCGATTCTCGTCACCCACGAGCACCCCGACCACTTCAGCGAGGAGCGGCTGCGGGCGGCTCTGGAGAGCGACCTGGCCACCGAGGTGTGGACGCTCAGGTCGGTCGCCGAGAAGCTCTCCGCCGCCTTCCCCGGCCGCGTCCACACCGTCGGCCACGGCGACACCTTCACCGCCGCCGGCTTCGACGTCCAGGTGCACGGCGAGCTGCACGCCGTGATCCACCCGGACATCCCCCGGATCACCAACGTCGGCTTCCTCGTCGACGGCGGCAAGGTCTTCCACCCCGGTGACGCGTTCACCGTCCCCGACCACCCCGTCGAGACGCTGATGCTTCCGGTCATGGCCCCCTGGAGCAAGATCTCCGAGGTCATCGACTACGTCCGTGAGGTCGGGCCGCAGCGCGCCTACGACATCCACGACGCCCTCCTCACCGACCTCGCCCGCCCGATCTACGACCGTCAGATCGGCGCCCTCGGCGGCACGGACCACCTGCGGCTGACGCCGGGGGAGTCGGCGCAGGTGTGACCGCTGCGCACCCCGGGCGGGCCGCGTTGTCGGACCCGCCCGGTAGGTTGTCAGGCATGCGCATCGCGACCTGGAACGTGAACTCGATCACCGCCCGCCTGCCGAGGCTCCTGGCCTGGCTGGAGAGCAGCGGCACCGACGTGCTGTGCCTCCAGGAGGCCAAGGTCGCCGAGGAAGCCTTCCCGTTCGACCAGCTGCGCGAGCTGGGCTACGAGGCGGCGGTGCACGCGACCGGCCGGTGGAACGGCGTGGCGGTGCTCTCCCGCGTCGGCGTCGAGGACGTCGTCAGGGGCCTGCCCGGCGACCCCGGCTTCGAGGGTGTGCGGGAGCCCCGCGCCCTCGCCGCGACCTGCGGCCCGGTCCGCGTCTGGTCGGTGTACGTGCCGAACGGCCGCGAGGTGGACCACCCGCACTACGCCTACAAGCTCCAGTGGTTCGAGGCGCTGAAGGCGGCCGTGGCGGGCGACGCGGCGGGCAGCCGCCCCTTCGCGGTGCTGGGCGACTACAACGTGGCGCCGACGGACGACGACGTGTTCGACCGGTCCGCCTTCGAGGGCTCCACCCACGTCACCCCCGCCGAGCGCGCCGCCCTGGCGTCCCTGCGCGAGGCGGGCCTGTCCGACGTCGTCCCGAGGCCCCTGAAGTACGAGCACCCCTTCACGTACTGGGACTACCGCCAGCTCTGCTTCCCCAAGAACCGCGGCATGCGCATCGACCTGGTCTACGGCAACGAGCCGTTCGCCGAGGCGGTGAAGGACGCCTACGTCGACCGCGAGGAGCGCAAGGGCAAGGGCGCCTCGGACCACGCGCCGGTCGTGGTCGACCTCGACGTGTAGGCCCGCAGCAGCCGCAGGTCCACCGACTCCGCCAGCGCCGCCAGCCCCGTGTCCCCCGGGTGCAGATGGTCCCCGCTGTCGTACACGGGCAGTATCCGCGCGGGGAAGGCCGGGTCGCGGACCACGCCGTCGAAGTCCAGCACGCCGTCGAACACCCCGGCGTCCCGGATCCAGGCGTTGACCGCGACCCGCTCGGCGTCCACGGCGGCCGTGCAGCGCGCGTGGCCCCCGCACGGCAGGATCGTGGCCACCAGCGTCCGCAGGCCGCGGGCGCGAGCCCGGTGGGCGAGCTCCCGCAGTCCCGCGATCACCCGCGGGGCCGAGGCACCGCCCAGCACGTCGTTCACGCCCTCGAACACCACCGCCGTACGCACCGACGTCTGGGCGAGGACATCGCGGTCGAACCGGTTCAGGGCGCTCACCCCGCCCGAGACCGGGGAGACTCCGTCGCCCGGGTAGCGGTCGGTGACCACGCGGTTCCCGGAGATGCCCTGGTTGAGCACGCCGTAGCGGGGGACCGCGCGCTGCCGCAGCAGCCGTGCGGCCAGCACGTTCGGCCACCGCCGGTTCGCGTCCGCCGTGGACTTGTCCCCGTCGGTGATCGAGTCCCCGAGCAGCACCACCGTCCCCGGCCCGCCGCCCACGTCCACCCCCGTCAGCAGCGGCCAGCTCGTCAGCGTCGTGGTGTACGCGGCGCCGGAAGTGTCCGCCGTGTGGTCGCCCGGTCCGCTCAGGTACGACCGCTGCACCGCGAGCCGGTGCACGGGTGCCGCCGTCACCGTCCCGGGCAGATGGAAGCTCACCAGCAGGTCGGCGTCCGCCGGCACGGCGAAGGACAGCGGATCGCTGAACGCCTGCGCTCCCGCCGGGATCCCGACGCCCGCCGCCCCGCCGAAGGCCAGCCGCACCGGCGCCTTCCGGGCGGTGGCCCCCGATCCGCGCAGCGCCACGGTCGCGCCACCGATCCGTACCGGCTCGGCCGCGAAGGTGTTGTCGAACCGCAGCCGCACCCGCGGCCCGCCCACCGACGTGCGCACCACGAGCCGCAGCGTCCGGTCCGACCACGGCCCGACCGCCGGGTAGCCGGACGTCCCGGCCGCCCAACTCCCGGTCCACTCCTCGGTGGTGGCCCGTACCGACACCGCGAACACATGCAGATCGGATGCGTACGGCAGCCGTACCGAGACGACCTCGCGGCCCGCGGCCAACGGCACGGTCACCCCGTACAGCCGCGCCTTCGCGGTGAGTTGGCCGGTCGGCGTGTTGATGTGCGGCAGCGCCACCGCCTTGGTGCCGAGCGGGCCCCGGCGCCAGTCGGGGGCGGTCAGCCGGTACGGGGAGAAGGTGCCGTCGGCGTACGCGACCGTGCCCGGGCCGCCGGCCTCGGCGCCGCCCGTGCCCGCCACCAGAAAGGCGAGCGCGTCACCGTGCCCGCGCACGCGGACGTCCTGGCCGGCGGCCCGCACGTTGTCCGGTCGCCCCGGCCGGGGCTGCGGGCGCGGCCAGGTCAGCCGGGACCCCTGCACGGTGAGGACGCGGCCCGGTGTCCAGCCCGCCGCGGCGAGGTCCCGCGCCGACAGGGACGCGCCGGAGCCGTCGAAGTCGGCCGCACCGGGCCGGGCGTCGTCACTGACCGCCGTGTTGTCGAAGAGCCGCTCCAGCGGCAGCGGCTCTGCCCGCAGCACGGGGACGGAGGGGGCGGCGACAGCCGGGGGCGCGGCCGAGTTCCCCGGTACGAGGGCCAGGCACAGGGCGAGGGCCACCGCACCACCCCGGACACATCGGCGCACAGCCTGCTCCTTCCCTCGACACATGGGACGAAAGACGCATCGCGACGCTAAAGAGACGCCGGAGGCACGTCAACGCACCATGCGCGAAGCCGCGGTGAAGTCGACCGGAATCGACGGCCCGCGCGCCTGTGGTGCGCACGGCAGGGGGAATGACACGCTGGGCGTATGAAGATCCCTTTTCTGGGCCACCGGCACGAGAAGCCCGGCGCCCCCGACCCCGAGGGCATCGCCGAACTCCTCTCCGAGTGTGAACTGCTGCGCTCCCAGGCGTCGCAGGTGGGCGTACAACTCGACGACACACCGGCCTCGTTGGAGGAGCTGGACCAGTTGGTGCCGCGCTGGCGGGACGACGAGGAGGTCCTGCCCTGGCTCGGCAACGACGCCGGTCTGTACCTCGGCACGGTCATCGTGCGTACCGTGCCGGGCGCCGCCTGGGACCTCAGGCCGGACGGCCAGCCCGTGATCCGGCTCGTCTCCGGGCGTGAGTTCGACGTCGTCGCCTCCGGCCACGAGTGGGCGTCGAGCGGGGCGCCCGAGCTGTCACAGTTGTACGCCGAAGTGGCGGAATCGTGAACCCCCGGCCCCCTGTTCGCCGTAAATACGGCTAATGCCCGGAAAGTGCGTGTCGTTGTCCCGCCCCGATCCTCCCCGGATAGGTTGCGGCACCTACGACACGGCTGAGAGTGAGTAGGGCTGGGCATGGCTGTCGATCCGTTGATCGAGCTGCGTGACGTCAACAAGTACTCCGGGGAGCTGCGTGTCCTCCAGGGCATCGGCCTCACCGTCGGCAAGGGGGAGGTGGTCGTGGTCACCGGCCCCTCGGGGCCGGGAAAGTCCACCCTGTGCAGGGCGGTCGGCCGGCTGGAGCCCGTCGGGTCCGGCGTCATCGAGCTCGACGGACAGCCGGTGCCGGAGGAGGTCAAGGCGTTCGCGGGGCCGCGCGCCGAGGCCGGCACGGTCTTCGAGTCCTTCGACCTGTTCGCCCGCACGGCGGTTCCGCAGAACGTCCCGCCGGCCCAGACCGAGGTCCGCGGACGCAGGAAGGAGCAGGCCGGCCGGCGCTCCCGCGAACTCCTCGACCGCGTCGGCGTCGCGGGCCTCGCCCGCTCCGCCGCCCACCGCGTCGTGTTCATGTCCGACGGCCGCACCGTCGAGGACCGGGCCCCCGGGGAGTTCTGCACCGGCCCGCGCGGCGAGCGCGCCAGGGACTTCCTCTCCAAGATCCTCCAGCACTGACCGGGGAGTGCGACCGGTGAGGAGCCTCGACTACGATGTGCCGTTCATCCCCGTGGTGATGACCGAGGCCCCAGCGGTCGCCCCGGCCGGACCAGGGACGCTGTCGCCGGGTGGGGTTCCCCCCACCGCCCCGCAACCGTAGGGGGGCGGCAGCTGACAGAGCCCATACCCGCCCGGCGGCAGCCGGAGATCACTGCTCGCGCAGCGGGATCGACACGTACGACGGGTCGTTCGCCGGTGAGGAGAAGGTCAGCTGCGCGCCGGTCGGGTTGTGCTCGAGATAGAGCGGGTCGACCGTGTCGATCACCAGGGCCAGCCGGTGCCCTGCCGGGACGTCGTAGGCCGTGGAGAACAGCTCCAGGTCGACGTCGAACGGCTGCCCCGGGGTTTGCCCGTGGAAGGTGTACGGCGCGTTGCTGACCAGCTTGCCGAGGCCGAGCGGCCCCACGTCGTAGAGGTACGCGACGAGGGTGCCGCTCTCCTTGGTCGGCGTCACCGTGCTGTGCAACCTGGCGGTACCGCGGACCTGTTGGGTGGTGGCGTACCTCTCCGACTGCCATACGGCGGCCCAGCGGCGGGGGAGGAGGGGAATCGAGGCGACCGGGGGCAGCCGGGCCACCTGGTCGAGGATGCTGGACAGGAAGACCACCCCGCCGTTGGCGCCCGAGTCGACGTTGGTGTGCAGGGTGGTGGTGCCCGCGAGGGCGATCTTCTGCCGGGTCGCGCCCACCGACTTCCAGTCCGGGTAGCCCTCGTAGCCGCCCGTGGTGCGGGACTTGAGCCGTACGGGCTGCTCGCGGTCGACGCCGTTGTCCGCGCCCTTGAGGTGGTGGTCGAACCAGCGCCCGGTGTCCGTCCACACGTCGTTGGGCAGGCCGAACAGGCCGGTGATCTCGGGGGTCGCGTGGTCGCCGGGGCGCAGCTCCAGTCTCTTGGGTCCGGTCAGCTTCTCGTAGAAGTCCGCGTACTGGTTGGGCGGGAAGACCGTGTCGCCCCAGGCGTTGGCCAGCATGACCGCGGTGCCGTTGGTGTTCAGCTGGTCGGCGTAGGTCACAGCGGAACGTTTCTTCCCCCAGGCGACGAGTGCCGGCTCCTTGGTCAGGTCGGCGGTGTAGAAGTCGTCGAAGATCTGCCGGACTTCGGCGCCCTGACGGCCGGTGACCAGACTCGCGCCGTCCAGGATCCCGGCCGCCTGGACGTGCTGGGTGCGGCCCGAGTAGATCGAGCCGACCAGGTCGGCCCAGCCGCTGAGCGCCGCGACCGCCTTCACACGCTTGTCGTGCGCGGCCGTGAGCAGGCTGATGCCGGCGCCGTACGAGACGCCCGCCATGCCGACCTTGCGCGCATCGGCGGGGGTGTGGGCGAGCGCCCAGTCGATGACCCTGGACGCGTCGGCCAGGTCCGGCGGGCCCGCGACTTCTATCTCGCCGCCCGACTGCCAGAAGCCGCGCACGTTGTAACTGAGCACGACATAACCGGAGTCCGCGAGCTTCTGGGCCTGGGCGAGGTACTCGGCCTGGGGCAGGCCCCAGCTCGTGGGCAGGACGAGCAGCGGGTAGCGGCGCGTGCCGTCCGCGCCGGCCGGCGTGACGACGTTCGCCTTGAGGACCGTCCCGCCGTCCCCGGCGATGTCGACGAAGCGGATGCCGGTCGCGGCCTGGGCGGTGGGGGCGAGTCCGAGGGCGCTGCCGGCGATCAGCGTCGCCGAGACGGCACCCACGGCGGTCGTGCGCAGGGCCTTGCGGTGATGTCCCACAGGTCACTCCTCACTCGGTCACTCGTGTAAGCGCAAAGTGACCCGACGGTAACCTCGGCGCTTTACCGTAGGTAACCCGTCGGTAAGTTACGTGGGAGTAACGATTGCGGGAATGTGCTGAAATCTAGGAGGCGCGGTGGGAGTTGCGCGGAGATGCCGGGGCGGGCAGCGGCGTCTGCGCCTCCCGGGTGACGTCCGCGACGAGTTCGACGACATCGGGGCCGTACGCCTGCGAGTTGACCACCTTGAGGAGCAGGACGAAGGCGGAGTCGCCGTACTTGCGCGTCAGCCGCTCGTGGTTGCGGGCGAGGTAGCGCGTGGTGGCCTGGTTGGTGATGGCGGTCTGGCCGCAAAAGAGGAAGACGGGCCGGGTGCCGTGGCTCTGGTCGACGGTGAGCCGGGCGAGCAGCGCGTACTCGGTCCTGCCGGCCTCCACCCGGTAGCGCTCGGAGCCGACCTGGAAAGCGCCGCGGTCCGGACCCGGTTCGGCGTCCACGTTCACCCGCACACCGGGGAGCAGTGAGGACAGGTGCGCCGCCATGCGGCGGTTCGACGCCGGGCCGCCCACGCAGAACTCGGTGCGTTCGCCGAACCCCTGGCGGGCGGCGTCGTGCGGGACGACCTGGGCGTGTGCCTTGCAGTCCTTGATGAGTGCGGCGAGTTCGAGGAGCGCGAACACGTCGTAGCGCATCACCGCGAGGTCGGGTCCGGCCGCGCCGCGGTTGACCACCAGCAGCGACTCGGAGTTGTCCGGCAGCCCGAAGAAGGCCTGCTTGCGGCGGAGCTTCCGCTTCCACAGGTAGGTCCGGGCCAGCCAGCCCAGCGCGGCACTGATGCCGGCGGCCACCACGCCCAGGACGATGTTGCGCACGTCGTCATTCATGGGCGCGCATGCTAGCGGGCGGACGCAAACCCGTGTTCGAGACCGGTGTTCGTGCCTTCCTGACGGGGCCATGGCGATCGATTAGGCTGCGCGCACGGTCTCTGGCTGGAGGTTCGGATGCGTCGCCCCGTCGCAAGGAAACTGTCGGTCCTGGCGGTCTCGGCCGCCGTGGTGTCGGTGGGGGCGGCCGCGCCACCCGCCGCGCCGGGCACACCTGCCGAGAAGGCCCCGCTGGCCGTCGGCTACGGCGGCGCGGTCGCCAGCGTCGACCCGGACGCCTCCGCCGCCGGTATCGAGGTGCTGAGGAAGGGCGGCAACGCCGTCGACGCGGCCGTCGCCACCGCCGCCGCGCTCGGCGTGACCGAGCCCTACTCCGCAGGCATCGGCGGGGGCGGCTACTTCGTCTACTACGACGCCCAGTCCCGTACGGTGCGCACGATCGACGGCCGCGAGACGGCCCCGCTGACCGCCGGCTCCGACCTGTTCCTGGAGAACGGCAAGCCGCTCGCCTTCGCGGACGCCGTCAGCAGTGGTCTGGCCGTCGGCACCCCGGGCACGCCCGCCACCTGGCAGACGGCGCTGGACAAGTGGGGCAGCAGGAAGCTCGCCGCGGTGCTCAAGCCCGCCGAGCGCATCGCCCGGAACGGATTCGTCGTCGACGACACCTTCCGCTCGCAGACCGCGTCCAACGAGACCCGGTTCCGCTACTTCCCGGACACCGCGCGGCTGTTCCTGCCCGGCGGACAGCTCCCGGTCGTCGGCTCCACCTTCAAGAACCCCGATCTCGCCCGCACCTACCGGGAGTTGGGCAGCAAGGGCGTCGACGCGCTGTACCACGGCGAACTCGGCGACGACATCGTCGACACGGTGAACCACCCCCCGGTGGACCCCGCTTCGGGCTGGAACGCCCGCCCCGGCGACCTGTCGGAGAAGGACCTCGCGGCCTACCGCGCCAAGCTCCAGGCGCCCACCAGGACCTCGTACCGCGGTCTCGGCGTGTACTCCATCGCGCCCTCCTCCTCCGGCGGCACCACGGTCGGCGAGGCGCTCAACATCCTGGAGAACACCGACCTGTCGAAGGCGAGCGAGGTCCAGTACCTGCACCGCTTCATCGAGGCGAGCCGGATCGCGTTCGCGGACCGGGGCCGCTGGGTCGGCGACCCCGCCTTCGAGAACGTTCCCGCCAAGGAACTGCTGTCCCAGCGGTACGCCGACTCGCGGGCCTGCCTCATCAAGGACGACGCCGTCCTCACCAGCCCGGTCGCGCCCGGTGATCCACGCCACCCGGCGGCCTGCGCCACCGGCGGCACCGCCGCCCCGACGACGTACGAGGGCGACAGCACGACCCATCTGACGGTCGCCGACAAGTGGGGCAACGTCGTCGCCTACACGCTCACCATCGAGCAGACCGGCGGCAGCGGCATCACGGTGCCCGGACGCGGGTTCATCCTCAACAACGAGCTGACGGACTTCTCCTTCGCCCCCGCCAACCCGGCCGTGCACGACCCGAACCTGCCCGGCCCGGGCAAGCGGCCGCGGTCGTCGATCTCGCCGACGATCGTGCTGGACCGGCACGACAAGCCGGTGGTGGCGCTCGGTTCGCCCGGGGGAGCGACCATCATCACCACCGTGCTGCAGACCCTGACCGGGTTCCTCGACCGGGGGCTGCCGCTGGTCGACGCCATCGCCGCGCCGCGCGCCAGCCAGCGCAACGCCGCCCAGACCGAGCTGGAACCCGGCCTGTACAACGACACCGCCCTCAGGACCCGGCTGGAGGCCATCGGGCACTCCTTCCGGCTCAATCCGGAGATCGGCGCGGCCACCGGTGTGCAGCGGCTGCCGGGCGGGAAGTGGCTCGCGGCGGCCGAGACCGTCCGGCGGGGCGGTGGGTCGGCGCAGGTGGTCCGTCCCGCGCGGTAACCGTCCGCGGCGCGCGGGGGCCGGCCGCGCAGGTCCCCGCGCCCCTAACGGGGCGCCTCGGCCCCCGCCGGCCGGAACGCCAGGCTGCCGTCCCGCGCGTCCACCGTCACCCGGCCGCCCTCCGCGACGGTGCCGTCCAGCAGCAGCCGGGACAGCTGGTTGTCGACCTCGCGCTGGATGGTGCGGCGCAACGGCCGGGCGCCGTACTCGGGCTGGTAACCGCGCTCGGCCAGCCAGTCGACGGCCGCGTCGGTGAACTCCACCGCGATGCCCTGCGCGTGCAGCAGACGGCGGGTCTTCTCCAGCAGCAGGCTGGTGATCTCCCGCAGTTGGCCGGCGGTGAGCTGGCGGAAGACGACGATCTCGTCGATGCGGTTGAGGAACTCGGGCCGGAAGTGCTCCCGCAGCGGCCGCAGGATCTGCTCGCGCCGCGCCTCCTCGTCGGCGTCCGCGCCGCCCGAACCGAAGCCGATGCCGGCGCCGCGCCGGGTGATCGCCTCCGAGCCGAGGTTGCTGGTCATCACGATGACCGTGTTGGTGAAGTCGACCGTGCGTCCCTGGGCGTCGGTCAGCCGCCCGTCGTCGAGGACCTGGAGGAGGATGTTGAAGACGTCCGGGTGCGCCTTCTCCACCTCGTCCAGCAGGAGCAGCGAGTACGGGTGACGGCGGACGACCTCGGTGAGCTGACCGGCCTCCTCGTGGCCGACATAGCCGGGCGGGGCGCCGATCAGACGGCTGACGGTGTGCCGCTCCTGGTACTCGCTCATGTCCAGGCGGACCATCCGCTCCTCGCTGCCGAACAGTGCCTCGGCGAGCGTCCGCGCCAGTTCGGTCTTGCCGACCCCGGTCGGGCCGAGGAACAGGAAGTTGCCGATCGGCCGGTCGGGACTCGCGAGTCCGGCGCGCGAGCGCAGCACGGCGTCGGCGACCACCCGGACGGCCTCGTGCTGGCCGACGACCCGCTCGTGCAGATGCGCCTCCAGACCGAGCAGCCGGTCCTTCTCCTCCTCGGTGAGGCTGCTCACCGGGATGCCCGTCTGCCGCGACACGACCTCCGCGACAGCCTCGGCGGTGACCTCCAGGTGCTGCCCCTCGTCGGCCTCGGCGTCACCGCCGACTTCGGCGATCTGCTTCCTCAACTCGACGATACGGTCCCGTAGTTGCGTGGCCTGCTCGTACTGCTCGTCCACGACCGCCTGGTCCTTGTCCCGGGTGAGCTGCTCGACCTCGCGCTCCATGGCCCGGACGTCCGTGCCCTTGGTGCGGGCCCGCAGCCGTACCCGGGCGCCGGCCTGGTCGATCAGGTCGATCGCCTTGTCCGGCAGGCGACGGTCGGTGAGGTAGCGGTCGGACAGCTCGACGGCGGCCACCAGCGCCTCGTCGGTGTAGCGGACCTGGTGGTGGGCCTCGTAACGGTCGTACAGACCGCGCAGGATCTCGACGGCGTCGGCGACGCTGGGCTCCGGGACCAGGATCGGCTGGAAGCGGCGGGCCAGGGCCGCGTCCTTCTCGATCCGGCGGAACTCCTCCAGCGTGGTCGCGCCCACGATGTGCAGTTCGCCGCGGGCCAGGGCCGGCTTGAGGATGTTGCCGGCGTCCATGGAGCCGCCCTCGCCCCCGCCGCCGGCACCGACGACGGTGTGCAGCTCGTCGATGAAGACGATCAACTCGTCGGAGTGGGCGCTGATCTCGCCCACGATGGTGTTCAGCCGCTCCTCGAAGTCCCCGCGATAACGGGTGCCGGCGACCACCCCGGTCAGGTCCAGGGCGAAGACCCGCCGCCCGGTGAGCACGTCGGGCACGTCCGACTCGACGATCCGCTGGGCGAGCCCCTCCACGATCGCGGTCTTGCCGACGCCCGCGTCACCGATGAGCACCGGGTTGTTCTTGCCGCGCCGGGAGAGCACCTCGATGGTCTGCTCGATCTCCTCGTCCCGCCCGATCACCGGGTCGATCCCGCCCTTCCGGGCGAGCTCGGTGAGATCACGGCCGTACTTGTCCAGCGTGGGGGTGCCGCTGGCACGCGGCCGTTCGTCGCGTGCCTGCCCGCCGTCCGGGGCCGCCTCCGGCGGCAGGCCGGACGGCCCGAACCGGGCCGAGCTGAGAATGTGCCCCGCCGCCGAATCGGGGTTCGCGGCGAGGGCACTGAGCACGTGCTCGGGGCGGATGTGGCCGGCGCCGCGCGCCCGGGCCAGGTCGTGCGCGTCCAGCAGGGCGCGCTTGGCTGCCGGGGTCAGCGACAGCGAGGTCGGCGGCGGGACCTCGCCCGGCGGGTGCTGGACCGGGCCGGACCGCTGGTCGATCTCGGTCGCGAGCGAGTCGGGGTCCGCGCCCGCCCGGCTGAGCAGGGTCCTGGTCGGCTCGGCGGACAGCGCGGCCCGCAGCAGGTGCTGGGTGTCCAGGTCCCGGCTGCCGTGCTCGGCCGCGTACTGGGCCGCGCCCCGCACCAGCTCCCGGGCGGGCTGACTGAGCAGCCGCCCGATGTCGATCTGGCGGGGACCGGGGCGTGGTCCGCCGAAGAAGCGGGCGAGGAACTCCCCGAAGGGGTCGTAGCCCTCTGGGCCGGTGAAGCCGCTGGTCATGGCGTTCCCATCCGGCGTCCCCGCGCGGACCCGGGACGCCCTCGCTGATCGACGTGCCGGAGCCGGGCAACCCGGGCGGAAGCCGGTGACACGCCTCGGCACGCGTTCGTAGAACACCTTCGCACGATCGGTGGGAGGGGGCACCCGGGGGCATTCGGCGGCACCCGGGAGCACCCGGGAGCACCCGCAGGAGCCGCCGCGCTCACGGCGCGGACCACGACGCTCCTGAGGAGACTTCCGCTCCGCCCCGCCCCGCCCTGCCCTCCCCACCGGTCCGGTGGTGTGCGCCTCCGCCTGGTCGCCTCGTCCGGATGCTGTCCCGGGCAGGTCTTCGAGCGCCCGGTGCGCGGGGGTCAAGATCCTGTGATGAGCCCCTCGCACCGCACCGGAAAACTGTCTGTAGCCCTCCTGTAACACGACTGGTGTTGCCTACGGATCGGAGTGCTCCGGTCTGGCGGGAGTTGGGCGATGACTGTGGATCAACTCCCCGGACAGGTGCGGGAGTTCGCGAATTACCTGGACGGACTGCTGGCGCGCCTCGACCAGGGCGGCGGCTGGTGCGGAGTGTTCTGGCAGCGAGACCCCGACGGCATGCAGGCCTGTCTGGACGGCCGGGAGATGCCGCCGTGGGACGTCGTGGAGGCGCTGCTGCAGGACTTCGCGGCGCAGTACGGCCACCAGGTCGCCGGCGCGGAGGCGGAACACGCCCGTGCCCTGTACGCCGCCGCGCTCCTCGCGTACGACGCCTGTCCCGGCGCCCGGGACGCCCTCGGCGACCGGTTCGACGTCATGCTCCGCGAGCAGCGCTACGCCGCCGAACGGCAGGCCGGACTGGGCCGGGCTCTCGCCTCCGCCACCACCCAGGAGGAGGCCGACGCCCTCCGCCTCGACCTCGCCTGGGCCCGCGACGACCACGAACGCGCGACCCGCCGCTGCGCGGAACTCCGTTCCCGGATGGCCGATCTGGACCGACGCGCCACGGGCGGACAGGCGCAGGCGCTACGGCGGAAGAGCGGCGGGGAAGGTGCCGTGTTCCGCGCGGCGGACGGATTCCCGGCGGACGACGTGCGCTCGGGCGGGGACGCATCCGGTGCTCCCGGCCGGTCCGGCGGGTCCGGCGGTCCAGGCGGTCCCGGGGACACAGGGCTGGACGGGCGTGGCCCGGGAGGCCACGGACCAGACGGACGTGCGTCGGGCGACGCTCGGTCGGGTGACATGGGTTCGGGCGGCACCGGCATCGGCACCGGCTCTGGCACCGGCTCTGGCGGCGTCCGGACGGACGGGCACGGCTCGAACGACGCTTGGCCGGACGGGCGTGGCGGTGCAGGTGGCGGCACGGGGCCGCAGGGACTCGACGCCGACGGTGCTCGGCCGTCCGACGGACATGGGCGCGCGAGCGCCCGGCCGGACGGGCACGGACCCGGCGGGGCGCGGGGGGACGCGTACGGGTCGGACACCGCGCAGTCGGGCGGGTACGGCTCGTACGGCGAGCCAGGGTTCGACGGGTCGGGGTTCGATGAGTCAAGGTTCGACGGGCCGGAATTCGACGGCCGAGGCGGCTCGTACGGCGGTGGGTTCCCGAGCATGCCTCGGCAGCGTGAGGAGCAGGCCGCGGCCGAGGTGACCGGCTGGCGTGCGGCGGAGCGGGGCGCTGCCGGGGCACCGGACGGCGGTGACGCCCGCCGGGAGGATCCCGATGCCCCCGCCGGGCAGTGGTCGTCACCGACCGGGACGCCGGACCCGCGGTGGCCGGCGCCCGCCGAGACCTCCGGCCCGCAGCAGCCGGCCCCGCCCCCGCAGTGGTCCAGCCCCGCCGGCACCCCCGCCGTCCAGGAGCCGGCCCCCAAGCAGCGCAAGCGCCGCCGTGGCAGTGCCAGGTTCGCCGGGATGGCCGAGGAGGAGGCCGCGACCGTCGTACCGCCGGCCTCCGCGCCGGACCTGCCGACCGCGCCCGCCGCGACCGGCCGTACCCCGCGCGGGGCCCGGTTCGCCGGGGCGGCCAGGGGGAGCGCGCGGTCACAGCCGCAGGCCGAGCCGCTGGACGCGGTGGACCGGCGGGAGACCGCCGAGACGGTGGAGCGGCTCGTACGGCTGCGCGGCGAGGGACGCAGCGGTGAGGCGCACGCCCTGCTGGCCGAGATCGCGTACTGGTCCGCCGCCCGCTACCCGCTGCTCGCCGTGGAGATGCGGCGGGCCGGCCTAGGCGCCGACTGGGCGACCCTGCTGTGGGAGGCCGCCTCGCTGCCCGCCGACCGCCTCGTGGCCGCCGCCGACGCGCTGGTCGCGGCGGGTTGTGACTCCGACGGGGAGCAGATCCTGCGGCAGGGCGTGGCCCGGCCCGCCGCCGAGATCGGGCAGGCCGTGCTCGCCCTGGCCGCCGAGGGCCGTCGCCGCGAGGTCCGCGCGCTCCTCGACGCCTATGTCCGCGTCCGCACCCCGGAGGAGGCCGCCCGCAGCGCCGAGCCCGGCCCGCAGACGCTCGTACCGCTCCTCGTGGAAGCCGCCCGGGGCGTCTCGGACGAGCGCCACTGGGACCTCGTGCACGCCCTTCGGGTCGCCGGATTCACCGCCTGATCCGGCCCCGCGCCGGTCCGGGACGCTGCGGGGTTCCTCTCACCGGCCCAGCGGCTCACCCACAGGAGTGTGAAACGTGATCGACTCCGCGGGTTAACGACGATGGTCTTGGCAAGGCCCTCCGGGAGGCTTACGTTCGTCCCTCTACGGCCTGTGTCTACGGGCGTAGAAGCTCTGACGTCCCGTCGAAGGAGCAGCTCATGGCCAACGTCGTACGCGCCGCCCTGGTCCAGGCCACCTGGACCGGCGACACCGAGTCCATGGTGGCGAAACACGAGGAGCACGCCCGCGAGGCGGCCCGCCAGGGGGCCAGGGTCATCGGCTTCCAGGAAGTGTTCAACGCCCCCTATTTCTGCCAGGTCCAGGATCCGGAGCACTACCGCTGGGCCGAGCCGGTGCCCGACGGGCCGACCACGCGTCGTATGCAGGAACTTGCGCGCGAGACGGGCATGGTGATCGTCGTCCCGGTCTTCGAGGTCGAGCAGTCCGGCTTCTACTTCAACACCGCGGCCGTGATCGACGCCGACGGCACGTTCCTCGGCAAGTACCGCAAGCACCACATCCCCCAGGTCAAGGGCTTCTGGGAGAAGTTCTACTTCAAGCCGGGCAACGCCGGCTGGCCGGTCTTCGACACCGCCGTCGGCAAGGTCGGCGTCTACATCTGCTACGACCGGCACTTCCCGGAAGGCTGGCGGCAACTGGGCTTGAACGGAGCCCAGTTGGTGTACAACCCGTCGGCCACCCACCGCGGCCTCTCCTCCCACCTGTGGCGGCTGGAGCAGCCGGCGGCGGCCGTCGCCAACGAGTACTTCGTCGCGGCCATCAACCGCGTCGGCGTCGAGGAGTACGGCGACAACGACTTCTACGGAACGTCGTACTTCGTCGACCCGCGCGGGCAGTTCGTGGGGGAGACCGCCAGCGACAAGGAGGAGGAACTGGTCGTCCGCGACCTGGACTTCGACCTCATCGAACAGGTACGGCAGCAGTGGGCCTTCTACCGCGACCGCCGGCCCGACGCCTACGACGGGCTGGTGCGGCCGTGACCGGCGACCTGCTGGGCCGCCACCGCGGCGTCCTGCCCGACTGGCTCGCCCTCTACTACGAGGACCCGCTGGAGATCACGCACGGCGAGGGCCGGTACGTGTGGGACGCCGGGGGCAACAAGTACCTCGACTTCTTCGGCGGCATCCTGACGACGATGACCGCGCACGCGCTGCCCGAGGTGGCGAAGGCGGTGACCGAGCAGGCCGGGCGGATCATCCACTCGTCCACCCTCTACCTCAACCGTCCGATGGTCGAACTCGCCGAACGCATCGCCCACCTGAGCGGCATCCCGGACGCCCGGGTCTTCTTCACCACCTCCGGCACCGAGGCCAACGACACGGCCCTGATGCTGGCGACGACGTACCGCCGCAGCAACACGGTCCTGGCGATGCGCAACAGCTACCACGGCCGTTCCTTCAGCACGGTCGGCATCACCGGCAACCGCGGCTGGTCCCCGACCTCGCTGTCGCCGCTGCAGACGCTGTACGTGCACGGCGGCGTGCGCACCCGCGGCCCGTACGCCGCGCTGGGCGACGAGGACTTCATCGCCGCCTGCGTCGACGATCTGCGCGACCTCCTCGGGCACACCCGCCCGCCCGCCGCGCTGATCGCCGAACCCGTCCAGGGCGTCGGCGGGTTCACCTCGCCGCCGGACGGTCTCTACGCGGCCTTCCGCGAGGTGCTCGACGAACGCGGCATCCTGTGGATCGCCGACGAGGTGCAGACCGGCTGGGGCCGCACCGGCGACCACTTCTGGGGCTGGCAGGCACACGGGCGAAACGGCCCGCCGGACATCGTCACCTTCGCCAAGGGCATCGGCAACGGCATGTCCATCGGCGGGGTCGTCGCCCGCGCCGAGATCATGAACTGCCTGGACGCCAACAGCATCTCGACCTTCGGCGGCACCCAGATCACCATGGCGGCGGGCAACGCCAACCTCACCTACCTGCTGGAGCACGATCTCCAGGGCAACGCCCGGCGGGTCGGCGGACTGCTGCTGGAACGGCTGCGGGCGGTCGGCGCGCGGATCCCGGGCGTACGGGAGGTCCGGGGCCGCGGGCTGATGCTCGGCATCGAGCTGGTCCGGCCCGGCACCGACCAGGCCGACCCGGAGGCGGCCGCCGCCGTGCTCGAAGCCGCCCGCGCCGGCGGCCTGCTCATCGGCAAGGGCGGCGGGCACGACACCAGCGCCCTGCGCGTGGCACCGCCGCTGTCCCTGACCGTCGCGGAGGCCGAGGAGGGCGCCGCGATCCTCGAACACGCTCTGCGGAGCATCCAGTAGCACCGTCCGAGCAAGGGAAGCACCGTCATGACCACCACCTCGGAGACCTGGCAGCCCGCGGAGCCGACCCTGTCGGTCCGGCAGGTCCTCACCCTGGAACGGGTCCTCGCCGGGGAGCCCGAGGTGGTGGCCGGCGCGGGCCAGCTCGACCGGCTCGTGCGCTGGGTGCACGTCGCCGAGGCCGCCGATGTCGGAGTGATGCTCAGCGGCGGCGAGATGGTGCTCACCACGGGGGTGCTGCTCGCCGGTGACGAGAGCGCGCAGGCCGAGTACATCCGGTCCCTGCACCGCGCGGAGGCCGCCGCCGTCGTGCTCGGTCTGGGACGGGCGTTCCCCGCCCCGCCGGACGTGATGCGCCGGGCCGCCGAGCGGTGCGGCCTGCCGATGGTCGTCCTGCACCGGCCCTTCCCCTTCGCGGAGCTGACGGAGGAGGTCCAGGCGCGCCTGGTCCGGCGGAAGTTCGCGGCCGTCAGCCTGTCCGAGGCCGTACGGACCGCGCTCACCGGGCTCATCACCGCGGGCGCCCCGCTGCAACACCTGCTCGACGAGGTCGCCCAGCACAGCGGCTGCCCCGTCGTCGTCACCAACCTCGCCCACCGCGTCCTCGCCACGGCGGGGGAACGGCCCGCCGTGGACGACGTGCTGCGCGACTGGGAACGCATCGCCCGGCAGGCCGGCGGCAGCGAGGGCGACGGCTGGATCCGGGCCGAGCTCGCCGGGCGCGGGGAGCGGTGGGGGCAGATCGTGCTGTGCGGGTACCGGGGCGACACCGCCACCGGGCGGCTGCTCGCCGACCGCGCCGCCGAGTCGCTGGTGCTGCACCGCATGCTCGGCGGCACCTCGGCGCACACCTGGGAGGAGCAGTCCGCGCAGAGCCTGCTGACCGACCTGGTCAGCGGGATCGTCCCGGCCCGGCAGCTGCTGCCCCGGGCCCGCGCCGCCGGACTGCCGGTCAACCGGCGCACCTTCGTCCCGCTGGTGGTACGCGACGGCGATCCGGCCGGGCTCGACCGGGTGCTGCGGACGGTGGGGCTGTCCGGGATCGTCGCCGAACTCGCAGACGGCGCCACCGCCGTGCTGCTGAGCCTGGCCCGGGACCAGGACGCCCCGGCGCTCACGGCGAACTTCGCGGCCCGGGTGCGCTCCGCATCCGGCCGGACCGTGATCGCCGCCGCCGACGCGCGCACCGCCTGGGACGACGTCCCCGCCGGTCTGCGCGAGGCCCAGCACGTCGCCGACGCCGTCGCGGACTCCTCGGCGGTCCTGGAGCTCCCGGCGGTCGTCCGCCTCAAGGACGTCCATCTGCGCGGCCTGGTCCGGCTGCTGCGGGACGACCCGTACGTGCAGTCCTTCGCGGAGCGCGAGCTGGACGGGCTGCTGTGCGCGGCGGGGGAGGACCTGCTCGCCGTCCTGCGCACCTATCTCGCCACCGGCCGCAACAAGTCCCGCACCGCGCAGCTCCACCACGTCTCCCGGCCGGCGCTGTACCGCCGGCTGGAGGCCATACAGGCCCGGCTCGGCGTGGATCTCGACGACTTCGAGCAGGCCGCCTCGGTGCACATCGCGCTCCTCGCGCACGACGCGCAACAAGGTTGAACCGGCCGCCGCGAAACAGCGGGGAAACAGACGACGACCTGGGAGAACGGCGGTGAAACATGGGCTCACGGCAGGGTGACACGGTGGCACGCCACAGGCCCCCAGGCGTGACACCGTGCACCTCAAACCGGCTCTGCGGACTTCTTAGGCTCCTCGCACACCGAGCGACCGGAGGTCCCGATGAGCCGAGTGATTCGCGCCGCCCTCTTCCAGACCGCCTGGACCGGCGACAAGGAGTCGATGATCCAGGTGCACGAACAGGCGGCCCGCGACGCGGCCGCGCAGGGCGCCCAGGTCCTGTGCTTCCAGGAGCTGTTCTACGGGCCCTACTTCTGCCAGGTCCAGGACAAGGCGTTCTACGAGTACGCCGAGCAGGTCCCGGGCGGCCCGATCGTGCAGCGCTTCCAGGCGCTCGCCGCGGAACTGGGCCTCGTCCTGGTCCTGCCGATGTACGAGGAGGAGCAGCCCGGCGTCCTCTACAACACGGCCGCCGTGATCGACGCGGACGGCTCGTACCTCGGCAAGTACCGCAAGCACCACATCCCGCAGGTGCCCGGCTTCTGGGAGAAGTTCTACTTCCGTCCGGGCAACCTGGGCTGGCCGGTCTTCGAGACGGCCGTCGGCAGGATCGGCGTCTACATCTGCTACGACCGCCACTTCCCCGAGGGCTGGCGGGCGCTGGGCCTGGCGGGTGCCGAGATCGTCTTCAACCCGTCGGCGACCTCGCGCGGCCTGTCCGGCTACCTCTGGCAGCTGGAGCAGCCGGCGGCGGCCGTCGCCAACGAGTACTTCGTCGGCGCGATCAACCGGGTGGGCGTCGAGGAACTGGGCGACAACGACTTCTACGGGACGTCGTACTTCGTCGACCCGGAGGCCCAGTTCGTCGGCGAGGTGGCCGGCGACAAGGAGACCGAACTGGTCGTGCGCGACCTGGACCTGGCCAAGCTGCGCGAGGTCCGCGACCGCTGGCAGTTCTACCGGGACCGCCGCCCCGAGGCGTACACCCCGCTGACCGCTCCCTGACGGCCCGGGGCCCCCTCCCCGCGCTCCTGGACGGGGCGCGGGGAGCTGCCGGACCAGCCACCGACGACCCGCACTTCCCGACCACGACACAGCGGAGCGTGCACGTATGAGCAGCCGTACCGTCATCCGCGGTGGCCTCGTCATCACCGCGTCCGACGAGATCCACGCCGACGTCCTGATCGAGGACGGCCGCATCGCCGCCCTCGCCGCCTCCGGCACCCCGGCCGCCGAGGCATGGACGGCCGGGCGGACCATCGACGCCACCGGGAAGTACGTCATCCCGGGCGGTGTCGACGTCCACACCCACATGGAGCTGCCGTTCGGCGGCACCTTCGCCTCCGACACCTTCGAGACCGGCACCCGGGCCGCCGCCTGGGGCGGCACGACGACCATCGTCGACTTCGCCGTGCAGAGCGTCGGCCACACCCTGCGTGAGGGCCTGGACGCCTGGCACGCCAAGGCCGCGGGCAACTGCGCCGTCGACTACGGCTTCCACATGATCGTCTCCGACGTCAACCAGGACACCCTCAAGGAGATGGACCTGCTGGTCGAGGAGGGCGTGACGTCCTTCAAGCAGTTCATGGCCTACCCGGGTGTCTTCTACAGCGACGACGGCCAGATCCTGCGCGCCATGCAGCGCTCCGCCGAGAACGGCGGCCTGATCATGATGCACGCGGAGAACGGCATCGCGATCGACGTCCTGGTGGAACAGGCGCTGGCCCGCGGTGAGACCGACCCCCGCTACCACGGGGAGGTGCGCAAGGCGCTGCTCGAAGCCGAGGCCACCCACCGCGCGATCAAGCTCGCGCAGGTCGCGGGCGCCCCGCTCTACGTCGTGCACGTGTCGGCGACCCAGGCGGTCGCCGAGCTGGCCAGGGCGCGCGACGAGGGGCTGAACGTCTTCGGCGAGACCTGCCCGCAGTACCTGTTCCTGTCGACGGACAATCTCGCGGAGCCGGACTTCGAGGGCGCGAAGTACGTGTGCAGTACTCCGCTCAGGCCGCGCGAACACCAGGCGGCCCTGTGGCGGGGCCTGCGCACCAACGACCTCCAGGTCGTCTCCACCGACCACTGCCCCTTCTGCTTCGTGGGCCAGAAGGAGCTCGGCCGGGGCGACTTCTCCAAGATCCCCAACGGGCTGCCGGGCGTCGAGAACCGCATGGACCTGCTGCACCAGGCCGTCGTCGACGGGCACATCTCGCGCCGCCGCTGGATCGAGATCGCCTGCGCGACCCCGGCCCGCATGTTCGGCATGTACCCGAAGAAGGGCACCATCGCGCCGGGCGCCGACGCCGACGTGGTGATCTACGACCCGCACGCCGAGCAGGTCATGTCCGTCGACACGCACCACATGAACGTCGACTACTCGGCGTACGAGGGCAAGCGCGTCACCGGCCGCGTCGAGACGGTCCTCTCGCGCGGCGAACTCGTCATCACCGAGCGGGAGTACACCGGGCACGCCGGACACGGTGCGTACATCCCCCGCTCCACCTGTCAGTACCTCACCTAGGAGTGGCGCCCATGGACTTCGGACTCGTCCTGCAGACCGACCCGCCGGCCTCGAAGGTCATCAGCCTGATGCAGCGGGCCGAGCGCAACGGCTTCACGTACGGCTGGACGTTCGACTCCGCCGTGCTGTGGCAGGAGCCGTTCGTGATCTACAGCCAGATCCTGTCGAACACGACCAGGCTGACGGTCGGCCCGATGGTCACCAACCCGGGCACCCGCACCTGGGAGGTCACCGCCTCCACCTTCGCCACCCTCAACGACATGTTCGGCAACCGCACCGTCTGCGGCATCGGCCGCGGCGACTCCGCGATGCGCGTCGCCGGCCGCAAGCCCAACACCCTGGCCCGCATCAGCGAGGCCATGAAGGTCATCCGGGCGCTGGGCCGCGGCGACGAGGCCGACCTCGGCGGTACGGCGATCAGGTTCCCGTGGATCAAGCCGGACGCCGAACTCCCCGTCTGGATGGCCGCCTACGGGCCCAAGGCGCTGAAGATGACCGGCGAGGAGGCCGACGGGTTCATCCTCCAGCTCGCCGACCTCTACCTGACCGAGTACATGGTCAAGGCCGTGAAGGACGCGGCCGTCGCCGCCGGACGCGACCCGTCCGAGGTGACGATCTGCGTCGCCGCCCCCGCCTACGTCACCGAGGACGACTCGCCCGAGGCGCTCGCCCACGCGCGCGAGCAGTGCCGCTGGTTCGGCGGCATGGTCGGCAACCACGTCGCCGACCTGGTCTCCAAGTACGGCGAGCACTCCGCCGCCGTCCCCGACGACCTCACCGACTACATCAAGGCCCGCGAGGGCTACGACTACTCCCATCACGGGCGCGCCGACAACCCCGACACCGCCTTCGTGCCCGACGAGATCGTCGACCGGTTCTGCCTGATCGGGCCGGTCGAGAAACACATCGAGAAGCTGAACGCGCTGCGTGAGCTGGGCGTGGACCAGTTCGCCGTCTACGACATGCACGACGCGCGGGAAGCCACCATCGACGCCTACGGCGCGAAGGTGATCCCGGCCGTCAACGGCTGACGACCGCGCCGGCACCCTCGCAGAACCCGCTCACCTCCCCCTCCCCCCACTCCTGTTCTCCCCTCCCCCTCGCCCGGGGGAGGGGACCGGAGCCCGCACGGCCTTTCCGGACCCACCTCACTTGATTGGCCTGCCCATGACCGACACCGCTCCCACGGCCATACCGCCGTCAGCCCAAGTCACCCTCCCCGACGGCCGGGTGGAGCTCGCCCCGGGCGCTCCCGCCCCGAGCGGCGCCTACGCCAACGAGGACCTGCTCCCGGTTCCGGTGGAGAAGCGCACCTGGACCACGTACAACTTCTCCGCGCTGTGGATCGGCATGGCCCACAACACGGCCTCCTGGACGCTGGCCTCCGGTCTGATCGCCGTCGGCATGGACTGGAAGCAGGCGGTGTTCACCATCGCCCTGGCCAACGTGATCGTGCTGGTCCCGATGCTGCTCACCGGGCACGCGGGACCGAAGTACGGCATCCCCTTCCCGGTGTTCGCCCGCGCCTCCTTCGGCATCCGCGGGGCCAACCTGCCCGCCGTGGTACGGGCGTTGGTGGCCTGCGGCTGGTTCGGCATCCAGACCTGGATCGGCGGCGAGGCGATCTTCTTCCTCGCCGGGAAGCTGATCGGCAACGGCTGGAGCGACGTCGGGACGATCGGCGGCCACCCCTGGACCATGTGGCTGTCGTTCGCGATCTTCTGGGCGATCCAGGTCGCCATCATCTACCGGGGCATGGAGACGATCCGCCGCTTCGAGAACTGGGCGGCGCCCTTCGTCCTCGTCGGCGCGGTGGTGATGCTGATCTGGATGAGCGACAAGGCCGGCGGTTTCGGCCCGTTGCTCGACCAGCCCTCCAAGCTGGGCTGGGGCGCCGACTTCTGGAAGCTGTTCTGGCCGTCCCTCATGGGCATGATCGGTTTCTGGTCCACCCTGTCGCTGAACATCCCGGACTTCACCCGGTACGGCAAGAGCCAGAAGGCGCAGACGTGGGGCCAGGCGCTCGGACTTCCCACCACCATGACGCTCTTCGCGCTGCTGTCGGTGATGGTGACCTCCGGCTCGCAGGCCGTCTACGGCGAGACGATCTGGGACCCGGTACAGCTCGCCGCGAAGACGGACAACGTCGTGGGCCTGCTGTTCGCGCTGGTCACCGTGCTGGTGGCGACCCTGTCCGTGAACGTCGCGGCCAACCTGGTCTCGCCGGCCTTCGACTTCTCCAACATCGCGCCCCGGAAGATCAGTTTCCGCACCGGCGCCCTCGTCACCTGCGTACTGGGCGTGCTGATCTTCCCCTGGAAGCTGTACTCCGACCCGCAGGGCTACATCTTCACCTGGCTCGGCCTGGTCGGCGGTCTGCTCGGCACGGTCGCCGGCATCCTCATCGCCGACTACTGGATCCTGCGCCGCGGCAAGCTCGACCTGACCGACCTGTACCGCACGGGCGGCCGTTACTGGTACGAGGGCGGCTGGAACTGGCGGGCCGTGGCCGCCTTCGTGGCCGGCGGTGTCCTCGCCGTCGGCGGCGCGAGCTTCAAGCCGCTGATCGACGGGCGGCCCGTTCCGGCGCTGGAACCGCTCGCCGACTACGGCTGGGCGGTGGGCCTGGGCACCTCGATGGTGCTGTACGTGGTGCTGATGCTGGTACGGGGACGGGACCGCCTGGAGGCCTGAGCCGCCGGCTGTCTGCCCTCGGCTGCCTGCCGTCGGCTGTCGCGGAGAGGACGGTCAGCTCTGCCGGCCGTCCTCCAGCGCGGCGACCGCCTCCTTGGCGGCCTTGATGGCGCCCTGATTGATCTCGTCCGTACCGGGCGCCTTCCTGGACTCGAAGTCGCTGCCGTTGTACGTGACGGTCACCAGCGCGTTCGACGCGCGGATCAGCACCACGCCCTCGCGGGTCTGCTGCTTCTCCTCGGTGGTGAGGTTCACGACGGAGTACCCCGCGTCGCCGACACCGGGTACGTCCCCGCCGCCGCTCCTCTGCTCGACCGTCCCCTGGTAGGACCTCTCCGCCGCTTCGTCGGACTCCATGATCTCGTAGGAGACGTCCAGCCAGCGGTAGTCGTACCCCTTCAGCGCGTTCCAGGAGCAGGTGCGGCGCAGCTTCGCGTCCGTCGACGGGATCTCCTTGCCGGCCGGCTCGGCGCCCGGCACCAATGACGTGACCGTCTTCTTGGACACGGCGGCGCACGGCGCGGGCGCGGCGGCGTACTCCTTCGACGCCGCCGACGTCGCCGGGGCGGAGGGGGACTGGTTCCCGGTCTTCTGCTCCGCCTTGGGCGCGGCGGCCGGTTCCGCGGCGAACGGCCCGGAGGCCAGTGCCCAGCCCGCCACGGCGAGCACGACGACGGGGGACAGGCGTGCGGTGAGAGCGAGCGGCAGGGGAAGAGAAGAACGCACGGCGCACATTTCGTGGGGAGGTGCGGAGCGGGTCCGCACTGCGGACGGGACGCCAGTGTCACACGACTCCCTGTGCGGTGGAAGCGTCAACTCGCTCCGTGGCTGTGCGGTGACTGTGCCTCACGGCCGGCGCGCCATGTGTGCCCTTATGTCCGGGTGATGGGGCGGTGCAGCGCCGACTCGATGCGGTCCACGGCCGTGAACGCCCCGTAGGCCACCAGGCGCACCAGACAGTGGTCGGTGTGCTCCGGCCGCCGCCAGGCCGCCACGTCCTCGTCGGTGATCCGGTACGGCGCGAGGGCGGCCAGCAGCGCGAGCCGGGCGCCGGGACGTTCCCGCCGGTCCGGGAAGCCGCCCAGGGCGAGCGGCGGATGCGTTCCGTCCCAGTCCCACAGGGTCTCCTCCACCAGGGCCTGGTCGTCGGCGTCGAGGAGACCGGAGCCCTCCATGGCCGCCCTGAGCAGCGCCGCGTACGCGGGTCCGACGGGCGTGTCGCCCGCCCACGCGGGTGCTTCGCCGGGATCGGGGTGGTCGAGCAGCGCGAGGCCCTCGCCGGGCAGGGCGGGGCGGCGTACGGTCCGGGCGAGCGAGCGGCCCGCGAGGCTGCGGACCGGCCTGAGCCGCTGGGCGTTGAACGGCAGCATCTGCTCGGTGAGCAGCGCGGACACGATCCGGTTGATGAAGTGGAAGGCGAGCGCGGTGCCCAGGTAGCCGGGGGCGTGCTCGCGCGGGAACGGATACGGCTCCAGGGCGCCGCCGGGCACGCGCGTGTGCTCTCCCCAGTCGAGCACACGCGCGTGGTCCGCGTTCTCCGGTCGCTGCCCGCGGGCCAGGCGCTCGGCCAGGGCGTGGTCGCCGGTGGCGTGCAGCAGGACGGTGTGCGCGTCCACGCAGAACGGGCACTGGTTGGCGCGTGACACCCCGTACGCGGCCAGCTCCTTCCCGGTGCGGCTGCCGGGGCCGGCGATGAGCGACTCGCGCATCAACGCCCAGGCGGGAGCCAGAAGTCCGGGCGCCGAGGACAGGACCACGAAGGTGACCGGTTCGGCGATGCCGAAGTCGCGGGCGATCTGCTCGTACACCGCGGCGACGCGACCGGTGGCCGCTTTGGGCGGCAGGGGTTCGGTGTAGCGGAAAGGTGTGGGCATGGCAGCAGCGTGCGCCTCCCGGTGGCCCGCGGTCGTCGTACGGCCGAAGACAGTGGGCGCTGCGCCGACGGGCCGGTCCTGGGGTGCGCACTACTGCGCCGGGAGTAGTCGGGGAGTTGTCCACAGGTCTGACGCCGGTGCCGGCGCGGAGAGCTACTGTGCGGACATGAGCGGACACGTGGTCGACTCCGTCACGCGAAGGCGGCTCGCCGACGCGGCCCTCGCGGCCGTCGTCGGCGCCCTCGTCGTGACCACGGCCGCCTTCGACGGCGACACCACGGCCGTCGACTACGCGCTGATCGGGCTGAGTTCGGCCGCCCTGGCGTGCTACCGCACGGCGCCGCTGCCGGTCCTGGCCGTGGCCACGGTGGCCGGCAGCGCCTACGTCCTGCACGCGCACCCGGGACCGCTCGCCGCCCTGCCCGTCCTCAGCGCCGTGCACACGGCCGCCCGCGTGGGACACCGGCGGTGGGCGGCCCTGGCGAGCGCCGTCTGTCTGGTGGCGTACGCCGTGACCGGCCCGACGGCCCAGGAGGTGGTTGAGAGGGCCGCGCTGCTCGCGGGCTGGTTCCTGTGCGCGGTGGTGACGGGCCTCGCCGACCGCAACTGGCAGGCGTATCTGCGCCAGACGGAGCAGCGCGCCCTGGAGGCCGAACGCACCCGGGAGGAGGTGGCCCTGCGCCGCGCCGGCGAGGAACGCCTGCGCATCGCCCGGGAGTTGCACGACTCGCTCACGCACAGCATCTCGATCGTCAAGCTCCAGGCGGGCGTCGCCGTGCACCTGGCCCGCAAACGGGGCGAGGAGGTGCCGCCCGCGCTGCTCGCCATCCAGGAGGCGGGCGGCGAGGCGATGCGCGAACTGCGCGCCACCCTGGGAGTGCTGCGCACCGACGACCCCGTCGGCACGCCCGCGCTGCTCGTGGAGCGCGCCCGGGCGGCGGGACTCGCGGTCGAGCTGACGGTGAGCGGGGACGAACGCCCGCTGCCGGCCGCCCTCGACCGGGCCGTCTACCGCATCGTCCAGGAAGCCCTCACCAACGCCGCACGGCACGCGGGACCGGCGAAGGTGCACGTCCGACTGGAGTACGGGGAGCACGGGTTGACGATACGGGTGGACGACGACGGGACGGCCGACCCGGCCCGCCCGCCGGCACCGGGCACCGGCCTCACCGGCATGCGGGAACGCGTCACGGCCCTCGGCGGCACGCTGCACACCGCCCCGCGGCCGGAGGGCGGCTTCCGCGTGCGGGCCGAACTGCCCCTGGCGGCCGCCCGATGATCAGGGTGGCCCTCGTCGACGACCAGGCGCTGATGCGTGCGGGCTTCCGGGCCCTGCTGGAGTCCGAGGACGGCATCGAGGTGGTCGGCGAGGCGGTGGACGGCGCCCAGGGCGTGGCCCTGGTGCGCGCCCACCGGCCCGACATCGCGCTGATCGACGTCCAGATGCCGGTGATGACGGGCATCGAGGCGACCCGCCGGATCGCCGCCGACCCGGCCCTGTCCGCCGTCCGCGTGGTGATCGTCACCAACTACGGTCTCGACGAGTACGTCTTCGAGGCGCTGCGGGCGGGCGCGAGCGGCTTCCTGCTGAAGGACACCGAACCCGCCGACCTGCTCCAGGCCATCGAGGTGGTCGCCCGCGGCGAGGCCCTGCTGTCCCCGTCGGTCACCCGCGCCCTGATCGGCGAGTTCGTCTCCCGGCCCCCGGACCGGGCCACCGCCCCCGGTCTGGAACACCTCACCCGACGCGAACGCGAGGTCACCGCCCTGGCCGCCCGCGGCCTCACCAACGAGGAGATCGCCGCCCACATGGTCATCAGCCCGTTCACGGCGAAGACCCATGTGAGCCGTGCGATGACCAAGCTCGGGGCGCGGGACCGGGCCCAACTGGTGGTGTTCGCCTATGAGTCCGGGCTGGTGACGGCACGCGGCGGCTGACCCGGCTCCCGCCCCTGTGCACCACCGCCCCGCCCCGCGGCCCGCCTGCTCACGGGCGCGGTGCGGCTTCGCCCGTCCCGCGTACGCACGGCGGGGCCCTGCCCGGCACGGACCCGCTCAACCGGTTCGCGGACATCCCGGAGGCGGGGCGGAACAGGCGTGGGGCGATCGATAGCCTGCCGGGGGAGCGGTCGCAGGGGAACTCCGGCCGGCCCGAACTCCGCGGATTCCGCCCAGGCCCGGTCCTGAGCGCGGATCCGACGGCCGGCACGCGTCAACAGCGAGGTGAGAGCCCGAATGTTCACCACCCGCCCCACCCTCCAGGGCACCTTCGGCATGGTGTCGTCCACGCACTGGCTGGCCTCCCAGTCGGCGATGGCCGTGCTGGAGAACGGCGGCAACGCGTACGACGCGGCCGTCGCGGGCGCCTTCGTGCTGCACGTCGTCGAGCCGCACCTCAACGGGCCCGCCGGTGAGGTGCCGATCCTGCTCGCGCCGGCGGGCGGGCCGGTCCGTGTGCTGTGCGGGCAGGGCGTCGCGCCGGCCGGGGCGACGGTGGCGCACTACCGGGGGCTCGGTCTGGACCTCGTCCCCGGGACCGGGCCGCTCGCCGCCGCCGTACCCGGCGCCTTCGACGCCTGGATGCTCCTGCTGCGGGACCACGGCACCAAGTCCCTCGCCGACGTCCTCACGTACGCCATCGGGTACGCCGAGCACGGGCACGCGCCCGTGGAGAGCGTCGGCGCGACCGTCGAGACGGTGCGGGACCTGTTCGCGACCGAGTGGACGACGTCCGCGGACGTGTACCTGCCCGGCGGACAGGCGCCCCGGCCCGGGGAACTGTTCCGCAACCCCGCCCTCGCCGCCACCTGGCGGCGGCTCCTCGACGAGGTCGCCGCAGCGGGGGACCGGGAGGCGCAGATCGAGGCCGCGCGCCAGGTGTGGCGCACCGGGTTCGTGGCCGAGGCACTCATCCGGCAGGCCCGGCGGCCCACCCTGGACACCAGCGGCGCCCGCCACACCGGCACCCTCACCGCAGAGGATCTCGCCGGCTGGTCCGCGACGTACGAGGCACCGGCGACCTACGACTGGAACGGCTGGACCGTGTGCAAGGCCGGACCCTGGAGCCAGGGCCCGGTTCTCCTCCAGCAGCTCGCCCTGCTCCCGCCCGAGCTGCCCGAGTACGGCTCCGCCGACTACGTCCATCTGCTGATCGAGGGCTGCAAGCTCGCCATGGCCGACCGGGAGGCCTGGTACGGGGACGCGGCCGAGGTGCCGCTCGACGCGCTGCTGTCCGACGCGTACAACGCGGGGCGACGGCAGCTCGTCGGTGACCGGGCCTCCCGCGACCTGCGGCCCGGCAGTCCCGGCGGGCGCGTCCCGCGTCTGTCCGCCCACGCGCGCGTGGCGGCTTCCGGCGGGCGGGGCCCGGACGAACGGGGCCCAGCCGCCCCGGGCGTCGGTGAGCCCACCGTCGCCAAGCACCCCACGTCCCCGGTGCCGGGCGAACCCGAGGGCGGCGCCGACGGGCGCACCCGTGGCGCCGGGCCCCAGGTCGGCGCCGACGGCCGCACCCGGGGGGACACCTGTCACCTCGATGTCGTCGACCGCTGGGGCAACATGGTCGCCGCCACTCCCAGCGGCGGCTGGCTGCAGTCCAACCCCGTCGTGCCCGAACTCGGCTTCCCGCTCGGGACCCGGCTGCAGATGACCTGGCTGGAGGACGGCCTGCCGAACTCCCTCACCCCGGGCCGCCGCCCCCGCACCACCCTCACCCCCTCGGTCGCGCTGCGGGACGGCGTGCCGGTGATGGCGTTCGGGACCCCCGGCGGGGACCAGCAGGACCAGTGGCAGCTGCACTTCTTCCTCGCGGTCGCGCTGCGCGCCCGGGTCCGCGGCGGGCTCGACCTCCAGGGCGCGATCGACGCCCCGAACTGGCACAACGACAGCTTCCCCGGCTCCTTCTACCCGCGCGGCATGCGGCCCGGCAGCGTCACCGTGGAGGCACGGACGGACCCGGCCGTCGTCGCCGAGCTGCGACGGCGCGGACACGACGTGACCGTGGGCGAGGCCTGGTCGGAGGGCCGGCTGTGCGCGGTCGCCCGGGACCCGCGGACGGGAATCCTCTCGGCGGCCGCGAACCCGCGGGGCATGCAGGGGTACGCGGCCGGGCGCTGACTGCGCACGCGGTCGGGCGCTGACTGCGCACGCGGTCGAGCGCTGACCTCGAAACCCGGTCGGGCGCCGACCCGGCCCGCGTCGGGCGCCCGGCCCCGGACGCGTCGGCCGGCGCCTCCGTGCCCCCGTTGTTCACGGGGTTTCCATCCCCGGTGCACCGGGCGGGTGGGGATTGTCAGAGGCGCGTGCTCTCATGGAGTCATGATCGAACACACGGAAACCATCGACGAGTTTCTCGCCCGCCACTGCGCCGACGTGCAGGAGACCATCCGCGAGGCGGCCGCGGCCGAGATCATGCCGCGCTTCCGCCGGCTCGCCGCGCACGAGGTCGACCAGAAGGCCGGCCCGCACGACCTGGTCACGGACGCCGACCGCAATGCCGAGCTGTACCTCACCGAGGCGCTCGGCGCCCTGCTGCCCGGCTCGGTCGTCGTCGGCGAGGAAGCGGTGCACGCCAACCCGGCGTCGTACGAGGCACTCCAGGGCGACACCCCGGTCTGGATCGTCGATCCCGTCGACGGGACACGGCAGTTCGTGCACGGAGACCCCGGATTCTGCACCCTGGTCGCGCTCGCGCAGAGCGGCGTCCTCCTCGCCTCGTGGACGTACGCCCCGGCCCTGGACCGGATGGCCACGGCCGTCCGCGGACAGGGCGCGTTCCTCGACGGCGAACGACTGCGCCCCGGCCCCCCGGAGCCGGGCCGTGACCTGCGCGTCGCCACCTCGCACCCGGACTACACCACCGACGACCAGAAGCAGGCGCTGCTGGGCCTGTGGACCGAGGGAGTGGCCCCCCGCGCCTGCGGCTCGGCCGGCCTGGAGTACCTGGCCGTCGCCCGGGGCGAGTCGGACGCCACGGCGTTCTCCTGGGAAGCGGCCTGGGACCACGCGGCCGGTCTGCTCCTGGTGGAGGAGGCGGGCGGCGCCCACCTGACCCGCGCGGGCGAGCCGTTCCGCATCACCGGCCACAACACCCTCCCCTTCACCGCGGCCCGCGACGCGGCCACGGCCCGCCGGGTGGTGGGGCTGCTGAGGACGCAGTAGCTCCCGGCAGACGCCCCGCGGCCCGGCGCTGCCGGCACCGCGTCCTATCCTGATCCTCACAGGCCATCGGCTGACGAAGGAGTCCGAAGGTGCCGTCGATGCTCGATGCGGTCGTGGTGGGTGCGGGACCGAACGGACTGACCGCTGCCGTGGAGCTGGCCCGCCGCGGCTTCTCCGTGGCCGTCTTCGAGGCCCGGGACACCGTCGGCGGGGGAGCCCGCACCGAGGAGCTCACCCTCCCCGGCTTCCGGCACGACCCGTGCTCGGCGGCCCACCCGCTCGGCATCAACTCGCCCGCGTTCCGCGCGATGCCCCTGGACCGGTACGGCCTTCAGTGGCTGCACGCCGACCTGCCCATGGCGCACCCCTTCACCGACGGCACCGCCGCCGTCCTGGCACGGTCGGTCGGCGAGACGGCCGCCTCCTTCGGGCCGCGCGACGCGGGCACCTACCGCAGGCTGGTCGAGCCGTTCCTGCCCAAGTGGGACACCCTGGCCCGGGACTTCATGTCCCTGCCGCTCACCGCGCTGCCCCGCGACCCGGTCACCCTCGCCCGCTTCGGCCTCGTCGGCCTGCCCCCGGCCGGCTGGCTGATGCGCCGCTTCCGCGAGGAGCGGGCCAGGACCCTGTTCGCCGGTCTCGTCGCGCACGTCATGGCCCCCCTCGGCGGCTTCGCCACCGGTGCCGTCGGCCTGGTCTTCGCCCTCGCCGCGCACGCCCGCGGCTGGCCCGTGGCCCGCGGCGGCTCCCAGTCCCTCTCCGACGCGCTCACCGCCTACCTCAAGGATCTCGGCGGCACCGTCCACACCGATTACGAGGTCAAGCGGCTCGACGACCTCCCGCCGGCCCGCGCGTACGTCTTCGACACCTCGCCCACCGCCCTGGCCCGCATCGCCGGCTTCGGCACCTACTACGCGGGCTACCGGTACGGCCCCGGCGTCTTCAAGGTCGACTACGCGCTGGACGGCCCCGTGCCGTGGACCGCGCCGGAGGCACACCGGGCCACCACCGTGCAGATCGGTGCCGACAGTGCCGAGATCGGCGCCGCCCTGCGCGCGGCGTCCCGGGAGGGCCGCGCCCCCGACCGACCGTTCATGATCACCGTGCAGCCCAGCGTGGTCGACCCCACCCGGGCACCGGCCGGCCGGCACGTCTTCTGGGCGTACGGCCATGTCCCCAGCGGCTGGACCGGAGACCTCACCGACGCCCTCGAACGCCAGCTGGAGCGCTTCGCCCCGGGCTTCCGCGACCGCGTCCTGGCCCGCGCGACCGCGGGACCGCCCGAACTCGCCGCCCGCAACGCCAACTACGTCGGCGGGGACATCGCCTCCGGGGCGGTCTCCGGACTCCAGATGCTGCTGCGTCCCAAACTGTCCCTGTCCCCGTACGGCACCCCGCACCCGGCGGTGTTCATCTGCTCGTCGGCCACCCCGCCCGGTCCCGGAGTGCACGGCATGTCGGGACACAACGCGGCGAAGGCCGTGTGGAGGAGGCTGCGGCAGACGTGACCACCCTCAGCCTCGTCCAGGGCGACATCACCCGGCAGAGCGCCGACGCGATCGTCAACGCGGCCAACTCCTCGCTGCTCGGCGGAGGCGGCGTCGACGGCGCCATCCACCGCCGCGGCGGTCCCGCGATCCTGGCGGACTGCCGCAGACTCCGGGCCGCGCACCTCGGCAAGGGCCTGCCGACCGGACAGGCCGTCGCGACGACCGCGGGTGACCTGGACGCCCGCTGGGTGATCCACACCGTGGGCCCGCGCCACAGCCTGCAGGAGGACCGGTCGGAGCTGCTGGCGTCCTGCTACCGCGCATCGCTGCGGGTCGCCGACGAGCTGGGCGCCCGCACGGTCGCCTTCCCGGCCGTCTCCGCCGGGATCTACGGCTGGCCGCTGGACGACGCCGCCCGGATCGCGGTGGAGACGGTGCGGGCGACGCCGACGGCGGTCCGGGAGGTCAGATTCGTCCTCTTCGACGAGCGGGCGTACGAGGCGTTCGCCCGACACGTCACGTGACCCGGCGCGGGACGAGTCACGTGACAGGGACCGCGAGTCGGTGGCCGGGACGGGGACGCCCGCCTTCCCGTACGCTCGCCCGGCACGCCCGCCGAGGTGCACGTCCGGGCCACGTCCGGGCCAACTCCACCTGACGTACGGCCCCGCTCCCCATGACGGAATGACAGATCCCGGTCTTCTCTCGGCAAGCTTTCCCCCGCACCATCGGCATGTCCTCGACATCCTCGACGGTAAGGAAGCACCTGTGAGAACGCCCCGCACCGCGCGAAGCGCCGTACTTCTCGCCTCGGGCACCGTGCTGACCACTCTCCTCGCGGCGATTCCGGCGGGGGCGGCCGACCTGCCGGTGGTCACCGCCACCGGGGAGACCGCCGCCCTCCACGACGACGAGGCCGGCGGCAACTCCGACGCCGACGACCCGGCGATCTGGCGCAACCCCGCCGACCCCGCACGCAGCCTGGTCGTCGCCACCGCCAAGGAGGGCGGGCTGCGGGTCTACGACCTGGACGCCCGCCTCGTGCAGTCGCTGTCCGCCCCGAAGCCGCCGGCCGAGGACGACGCCCCGGGCCGCTACAACAACGTCGACCTCCTCTCCGGCGTGCGCACGTCGGACGGCCGGGCCGACGTGGCGGTGGTGAGCGACCGCGGCAACGACCGTCTGCGGATCTACCGCGTCGACCCGTCGCAGCGGGGCGGCCCGCTGCGGGACATCACCGACCCGGCCGCCGCCCCGGTCTTCTCCGCCGACCAGAGCGAGATCAACGACCAGCGCACCGCGTACGGCCTGGCCACCTGGAAGGACAAGGCCACCGGACGCACCTACGCCCTGGTCAGCCAACGCGAACGCACCCGGCTCGCGCTGCTCGAACTCGTCCCGGCCGCCAACGGCACGGTCGGCTACCGCGAGGTCCGCACCCTCAGCCTGCCGTCCTCCTTCCGTCTGCCCGACGGCACGTCGTGGAGTCCCTGCCTGGAGCCCGGTGAACTCCCCCAGGTCGAGGGCATGGTCGTCGACCCGGCCACCGGCACGCTCTACGCCGGCCAGGAGGACATCGGCATCTGGCGGCTGCGCGCCGACCTCACCGGCAAGCCGGTGCTGGTGGACAAGGTCAGGGAATACGGCGTCCCCGGCACCTACGACGAGGAGAGCGAGGAGTGCGCACCCGGCGCCGACCCCGGCTACGGCGGCGAACACCTGTCGGCCGACGTCGAGGGCCTGACCCTCTTCCAGGAGCGGGACGGCGACGGCTACCTGCTCGCCTCCAGCCAGGGCGACGACACCTTCGCCCTGTACGACCGCGAGGTGAGCGAGGACAACGAGTACGAGGGCGGCTTCCGGATCGGCGCCGCGACGGACACCCTCGACAGCGTGGAGGAGTGCGACGGCGCCGCCGTCCTGAACGCCCCGCTGGGCACCCGCTACCCGCGCGGCCTGCTCGTCGTCCAGGACGGCCAGGAGACGCCCGCGGTACCGGACGGGGAGGGCGGCACGCGGACGGCGACCGGCTTCACCTTCGTGGACCTCGGAACCGTGGTGGACGCCACCGGGATGTGACCTCCCCGCACGGCCGCCGGGCACCGGCCCGGCGGCCGCACGGACGGCCCGGCGAAGGCGCGGGCAAGCGCGCACCCGAAGGTGCGCCGGCGCCCTCCCCGGTGTCGCGGACGGCGCACGGTCAGGCGGGCCGCGGTGCCGTCCGCCGGGCTCCCCGACGCCGGGCGCGGTGGCCGCCGGCCAGCCGGCAGACGGCGTAGACGGTGAACGAGATCGTCGTGACATAGGGGCTGATCGGGATGGAGCCGCCCAGGGCGAGCAGGATGCCGCCCTCGATGGAGACCACGGCGAAGGCCACGCTGAGCACGGGCAGCAGCACCGGCGACGCGGTGACGCGGGAGGCGGCCGCGGCGGGGGTCACCACGAGGGTGAGGACCAGCAGCGCGCCGACGATCTGCACCGACAGGGCGACCGCGAGCCCGAGCACGAGCATGAACGCGAAGGACAGCGCCCGCACCGGCACCCCGCGGGCCTCGGCCACGTCCGGGTCGGCGCTGGCGAACGACAGGGGCCGCCACATCACCGCCAGGGCGACCACGACCAGCGCGGACGTACTGAGCAGCCAGGTCGTCTGCGGGGTGTCGACGGCGACGATCTGGCCCGTGAGCAGGCCGAACTTGTTGGCCGCCCGCCCCTTGTAGAGGGCGAGGAAGAGCACGCCCAGTCCGAGGCCGAACGGCATGATGATGCCGATCACCGAGTTGCGGTCGCGGGCCCGGGCGCCCAGGACGCCGATCGTGCCGGCCGCGAGGAGCGAGCCGACGATCGAGCCCGCCACGATGTTCACGTCCAGCAGCAGTGCCGCCGACGCGCCCGCGAAGGACAGTTCGCTGATGCCGTGTACCGCGAACGGCAGGTCGCGCATGAGGACGAAGACCCCGGCCAGCCCGCCGACGAGCCCGAGCGCGGCACCGGCGACGAGGGAGTTGCGGACCAGCGCCAGGAGTTCGCCGTAGTGGTCGAAACTGAAGATCTGCCGCCAGATCCCGTCGGCGAGCGTCATGGTCCGACTTCCTCGGTGTGATGGGTGTGGGTCGGTGGGGCGAGCGGTCCGTCCGGGGTGCCGACGACCACGACACGGCCGTGCACGCGGACGACCTCGACCCGCGTGCCGTACAGGCGGGACAGCGACGCGGAGGTCAGGACCTCCTGCGGCGTCCCGACGCGGTGACCGCCCGGGGCCAGGTAGAGGACCCGGTCCACCAGGCCGAGCACCGGGTTGATCTCGTGGGTCACGAAGACCACGGCCGTGCCGTGGGAACGGCGCCGGGCGTCCACCAGTCCGGTGACGGCCCGCTGGTGGTTCAGGTCGAGCGAGAGCAGCGGCTCGTCGCACAGCAGGACGCGCGGGTCGGTCGCCAGGGCCTGCCCGATGCGCACGCGCTGCCGCTCGCCCCCGGACAGCAGGCCGAGGGGGACGTCGGCGTACCCGGACGCCCCGACCGACTCCAGGATGTCGTCCACCCGGCGACGCACGGCACCCGTGCGCGGCCGCGGGCCGAAGCGGTGCCCGTCGATCCCGAAGCGCACGAGATCGCGGGCCCGCAGCATCGCCTGCGCGGGCACTTCCGCCTGCTGGGGGACGTACCCGAGGTGCCGGGCGGCCTCGCGGGGCGGTCGCCCGAGGACGGTCAGTGTCCCGGCGGACAGCGGCTGCCGGCCCAGCAGGGCCCGGACGAAACTGGTCTTGCCCGACCCGTTCGGCCCGAGCACGGCCAGGAACTCACCGGGCCGTACCCCGAGATCGAGGCCGCGCCACACCACGCGCTCGCCGTAGGACACGGCGGCCCCGCGCAGCCTGATCACCGCGTCGGCCTCGGCGTCGCCGCCGCGGGCGGGAGGCAGGGGTGCCCTGCCCAGCCGCCTCACGTGTCCAGCGCGCGGGCGAGCGCGTCGACGTTGTCGGTCATCCAGCCGAGGTAGTCCTTGCCCCGCGGCAGGGTCTCGGTCACGGGTACGACGGGGATTCCGGCCGCCTTGGCCGCGGCCTCGGACTTCTCCGTCTGCGGGCCGGAGGTCTGCTCGTTGAAGACCAGCGCCTCGACCTCCTTGCCGGCGAACACGGCCAGCGTGGCCCGCAGAACCTGCGGGGAGACGTCGTCGCCCTCCTCGATGGCCTCGCTGAACCGCGCGGGCGTCCTGTTCACCAGGCCGGCCGCGTCGAGCATGTACAGCGGCACGGGCTCGGTGATGGCCACCCCGTCACCGCCGTGGTCCTTCCTGATCGCGGCCTCCTTCGCCTCCAGCGGCCTCAGCCTCGCCTTGAAGGACGCGGCGTTCTCGGTGAAGGCGGCCGCGTCGGCGGGGTCGGCCTCGCCCAGGGCGGCGGCGATGCGGTCGGCGACCTTGGCGACGGTCGGGAAGTCGTACCAGACGTGCTCGTTGAGCTCGCCGCCCTTGGGGGCGGCCTTGCCGGAGACCTTGACGGCGTTGATCACCTCGGCGGAGGAGCCGCTGCTCCTGAGCATGCGGTCGACGAAGTCGTCGTAGCCGCCGCCGTTCTCGATCACGATCTTCGCCTTGGACAGCGCCAGCTGGTTCTGGGTGTCGGCCTCGTAGGAGTGCGGGTCCTGGTCGGGGTCGCTGATGATCGCGGTGACGTCGGCCTTCCCGCCGCCTATCCGGCGGACGATGTCACCGTAGACGTTCGTCGAGGCGACGACGGGGATCGCGGACGCGGAGACCGGGCTCTGCGCGCCGCTCCCACCGCTGCCGGAGTCCGACGAGTCGCCACAGCCCGCCAGGAGGGCCAGGGAGGCACCCGCTATCAGGGCCAGGCTTCGGGACGAGGACGTGGGCATGGTGCCTCCACGGCAGGGGGGAACAGGGGTGTTCCGGGAGAGGGGATCGGCCCGGTGCGAGCCGGGCGCGCCCTCACGCTAGATGGAAACGGATGTCAGAAACCCGCACGTGCCCATCCATATGAAAACCATTGCCAAGCCTTGACGCCCATGAGGGACGCGGCGGCCGGGCGGCGGCGACTCCCCTGTGCCCGGCTGCTCACGCGGCGGTGGCGGGGGCCCTGTCGTGGGGCCGGACCAGGCCCGACTCGTAGGCGAAGACCACCGCCTGCACACGGGCGCGGGCGCCGATCTTGGTGAAGATGCTGCTGACGTGGGACTTGACCGTGGTCGGGGCGATGCGCAGCAGCCCGGCGATCTCGGCGTTGGACGCGCCGGAGGCCACGGCGGTGAGCACGTCACGCTCCCGCCCGGTGAGGGCGGCGAGCCGGTCTTCCGGTGCGGCGGTGCCCAAGGGGCGCTCCCGGCGGACCGCGTCGATGAGCGCCCGGGTCAGGCCGGGGGAGACGACGGCGTCTCCGGCGGCCACGGTGCGGATGGCCGCGGTCAGTTCGTCGGGGGTGGCGTCCTTGAGGAGGAGTCCGCCGGCTCCGGCGCGCAGGGCGGCACAGGTGTACTCGTCGTGGCCGGCCGGGCTCAGGACGAGCACGCGCGGGCGGTGCTCTCCCGGCGGGGCGGAGACGAGGGGCTGGGGGAGAGTGTCGGGCCGGGCGAGACGCCGGAGGGTCTCGATGGCGTCCGGGCCGGCCGTGGCGCTGTCCAGCAGCACGACATCCGGGCGGAGCCGGGCGCTCAGCCGGATCGCCTCGGCGCCGCCCGCCGTTTCGCCGACGACTTCCAGATCGGGCTGGGCCGCCAGGAGCATGCGCAGGCCGAGACGCTGCAGTGCCTGGTCGTGGACGATCAGTACGGCGGTCGTGCCGGGGCGCGGCGCTGCGGGGCGAGGGGCGGTGGACGCCGTCTGCCGGGACATGAGAGCGTGCACGGGAACCACCCCTCTATGAACGAAACTGTTTCGTTCACTTGGATGGCCTCAGAGTAGCCTCCGTGCTATCGAAACGGCACCGTTCTCTTTGTGTTCTGGGTCACATCCCTCACCGGTGGCGTGGGGCCCGCATCCCCCGGTGGCTCAACAGGACCGCACAAAGTCCGACAGGATCGTTGCTTCGGTTGTGTGCGAGTTCTACGGTTCCCTGGCTGACGCACCCTCACTACGCGCACCCCCCACCGTCGCACCGAGGAAGGCCACCGCCATGCCGCACCCGCACGTGCCCCACGACGACCGACCGCTCGTCAGCCGCCGCCGTCTGCTGGAGTCGGGCGCCGCCGTGCTCGGCGCGCTCGCCCTGTCGGGGGCGCCCGCCCCGGCGCACGCCGCCGGCCGGCGTGCGACGCCGGACGGCCCGCCGGAGTGGAACGGCACCATCGCCGTCTTCCGGCTGGGCACCGAACCGCCGCACACCACCCTCATGCCGTACCAGGACGTCAGACAGGCACTGGCCGCCGACCGCACCCGCTCGCCGTACCGCCTCAGCCTCGACGGCACGTGGAAGTTCGCCTACGCCGACCGCCCCGACGACCGCGACGCCGACTTCCACCGCACCGACGTCGACGACCGCGGCTGGGACACGATTCCCGTCCCCTCCGTCTGGCAGCTGCACGGCTACGACTTCCCGGTCTACGTCAACATCACCTACCCCTACTGGGGCCCCAACGGCCTCGGCGAGGAGCCGCAGCCGCCGGCCGCGCCGACCCGCTACAACCCGGTCGGCCAGTACCGCCGTACGTTCACGGTGCCGCGCGACTGGGCCGGGCGCCGCACGTTCCTGCACTTCGAGGGCGTGAAGTCCGCCCACTACGTGTGGATCAACGGGGAGTTGGCGGGCTACCACGAGGACTCCTTCAGCCCCGCCGAGTACGACATCACCGAGTACCTCAGGCCGGGCACCAACCAGATCGCGGTCGAGGTGTACCGGTACTCCGACGGGGACTGGCTGGAGGACCAGGACATGATCCGGCTGAGCGGCATCTTCCGCTCGGTCTACCTGTACTCCACCCCGGCCGTGCACCTGCGCGACTTCAAGCTGGACACCCCGCTGAGCGACGACTGCACGGCCGCCGCCCTGTCGGTCACCGCGAGCGTGCGGGACTACGGCGGCGGCGGGAAGGGCTCGTACACCGTCGAGACCCAGCTCTACGACGGCCAGGGGCACCCGGTGTGGTCCCGGCCCCTGCGCCAGGCCGTGGCCCTCGGTGACGGCGAGGAGACGACCGTACAGGCGGCGAGAGCCGTGCCCGCGCCGCGGCTGTGGTCGGCCGAGCACCCGAACCTCTACACCGCGGTCCTGCGGCTGCGCGATCCGGCCGGCAAGGTGATCGAGACGCTCTCGCACCGGGTCGGTCTGCGCGAGTTCGCGCTGAAGGACGGGCTGATGCGGATCAACGGCAAGCCCGTCTCCTTCCGCGGCACCAACCGGCACGAGATGCACCCGGACCGGGGCACCGCGCTGACCCGCGCGGACATGGTCGAGGACATCACGATCATCAAGCGCCTGAACATGAACAGCGTCCGCACCTCGCACTACCCCGACAATCCGCTGTGGTACGAACTCGCCGACGAGTACGGCCTGTACCTCGTCGACGAGACCAACCTGGAGACGCACGGCATCCGGAACGAGTACCCGGGCGACCACGCCGACTGGACCGAGGCGTGCGTGGCCCGTGCGCAGAACATGGTCCACCGCGACAAGAACCACGCCTGCGTGGTCATCTGGTCGCTGGGCAACGAGGCGGGCGGCGGCAGCACGTTCGTCGCCATGCGCGACTGGATCCGCTCCTACGACCCGACCCGCGTCATCCAGTACGAGGGCGACGACCGGCCCACGATCAGCGACATCCGCTCGGAGATGTACGAGAGCCCCGCGCGCGTGGAGGCCCGCGCGAAGGACACCACCGACACGCGGCCGTACGTGATGATCGAGTACTCGCACGCGATGGGGAACTCGAACGGCAACTTCAAGAAGTACTGGGACATCGTCCGCCGCCACGACGTCCTCCAGGGCGGCTGGATCTGGGACTTCGTCGACCAGTCCCTGAGCTGGCCGACCCCGGCGCGCACGCTGTTCGCCGAGACCGGTCCGGGCGGGCTGCGCGGTGAACTCCTCGCCCCCAGCGGTTCGTTCGACCGGGGCAAGGGTGTCTTCGGCGGTACGGTCTTCGCCCGCGACGCGCGTCTCGACCTCACCGGCTCGCTGACCCTGGAGGCCTGGGTCACCCCGCACGTGACGGGTTATCACCAGCCGGTCATCGCCAAGGGCGACACCCAGTACGCGCTCAAGCAGTCCGGCCGGAACCTGGAGTTCTTCATCCACGGCGGCGGCCAGTGGGTCACCGCCACCTGGGCCCTGCCGGACGACTGGACCGGCACCGAACACCACATCGCCGGCGTCTTCGACGCGGACGCGGGCACGCTCACCCTCCACGTGGACGGCGAGATCCGGGCCACCCGCACCACCACCCGGCGGCCCGGCAGCAACACCGCGCCCCTCGCGCTCGCCACCGACGTGGACAACATCACCCGCGAGTTCAGCGGCACCATCCGGCGGGCCCGGGTCTACGCCCGCGCGCTGAGCGCCGCCGAACTGGCCTCTGACGGGCGCGGACCCGGTGACGAGGGGGTGCGCTTCTGGTTCGACGCGGCCACCGTCGGCGTCACCGAGAAGCGCCCGAAGGAGAAGACGTTCCTCGCGTACGGCGGCGACTGGGGCGACAACCCCAACGACGGCAACTTCGTCGCCGACGGCATCGTCACCGCCGACCGCGGCCACACCGGCAAGGCGGCCGAGGTCAAGCGGGTCCACCAGGCGATCGGCGTGGCCCCGGTCGCGGGCGGCGCCGCCGGAGCGGTCACCCTCACCAACGAGTACCTGTTCACCAACCTGCGCGAGTTCGACGGGCGCTGGGCCCTGGTCGCCGACGGCAGGACCATCCGAAGCGGCCGGCTGAGCAGAGCCCAGCTCGACGTGCCCCCGCTGTCCGCCAAGGACATCACCGTGCCGGTGCGACCGCCGGCCGACCCGGCGCCCGGCACCGAGTACTTCCTAGAACTGTCCTTCACCACCAAGGAGTCCGCCCCCTGGGCCAAGCCCGGCTTCGAGGTGGCCCGGCAGCAACTCGCCCTCGACGCGGGCGGCCCCGCCGTGACACCGGCACCGCTGAACAGCGTGCCCGCCCTGCGCCACACCGACGCGGACGACGAAGTCAGGGTGACGGGCGCGGACTTCACCGTCACCGTCGACAAGAGCAGCGGGACCATCACCTCCTACGAGGTCCGCGGCGCCCCGCTGATCACCTCCGGACCCGTGCCGAACTTCTGGCGCGCGCCCACCGACAACGACCACGGCAACGGCCAGCGCACCCGCAACCAGACCTGGCGCGACGCGGGCGCGCACCGCGAGACGGCCGGGGTGAGCGTGCGCGCCCTGAGCGACAAGGCCGTCGAGATCAAGGTCGGCTGCACCCTGCCGACGACGGTCGCGTCGACGTACGCCACGACCTACACGGTCTTCGGCAACGGGGAGATCAAGGTCGACCACACCCTGCACCCGGGCGCGTCGAGCCTGCCGTACATCCCGGAGGTCGGCAGCATGCTGTTCCTGCCGGGCCGGCTGGAGCGGTTGCACTACTACGGGCGGGGTCCGGAGGAGAACTACTGGGACCGCAACACCGGCACCGACGTCGGCGTGTACTCCGGGACCGTCTCCGGGCAGTGGACCTCCTACATCCGCCCGCAGGAGAACGGCAACAAGACCGACGTCCGCTGGGCCGCGCTGACCGGCCGTGACGGCGCCGGACTGCTGGTCAGCGGGGAGCCCCTCATCGAGATCAACGCCTCGCACTTCACACCGGAGGACCTGTCGGTCGGGGCCCGCCACGACTACCAGCTCACCCCGCGCGACGAGATCGTCCTGCGCGTGAACCACCGGCAGATGGGCGTCGGCGGCGACAACAGCTGGGGCGCGCACACCCACGACGAGTTCAAGCTCTTCGCCGACCGTGACTACACGTACAGCTACCGGCTGCGCCCGCTGAGGAACGTCGACGAGGCGATGGCGGCCTCGCGGCGGCCGACGGCGACGGAGTAGCCGCGGGGCGGGCCGGGCCACCGAAGGACGCGGTGTCCCGGCTCCGCCGCGAGGTCCCGGCCGTGCTCCGCCACGATGTCCCGGCCGTCGCCCCCGTACGGCGGCCCGGCCCGCGGGCGCGGGCCGGGGGCGGTCACCTGACGCCGGGCCGCGCCGACGCCTCACACCCGTCGGCGAGTTCGGGCGCCGCGGGTGACGCCGTCAGGCATCACTCGGTGGCGTCACTGATGCCCAGCCGCAGATGCTCCACGTGGTAGACGGCCTGGTCGAGCAGCTCGGCGACATGGTGGTCGTGCAGCGCGTACACGACCGACCGGCCCTGGCGCTCACCCACGACCAGCCCCAGATTGCGCAGCAGCCGCAGCTGGTGCGAGCACGCCGACTGCTCCATGCCCACCTCCGCCGCCAACTCCGTGGCCGGCAGCGGCCCTTCGCGCAGCCGCGCCAGGATCAGCAGCCGGGAGGGGGTCGACAGGGCCTGGAGGGTGGTGGCCACCTTGGCGACATTGCCCGCGTCCAGGCGTACGCGCTCGGTGGCGTCCTGCGCTGCGGTGACCGCTCCATGACCCATGGCGGTATCTTACCCATCGTAGATGAACAGATGAATGACTCTTCATGTGTTCCTGTATGGTGGCCGGGTGTCCACGACTCTCACCCCCACGCATGCCCCCGCCCCCACCCGCACGGCCCCTCGCCGCCGCACCCGCGTCCTCGCCCTGCCCGAGGCCCGCTGGGCGCTCGCCGCGACCGTCGCCTTCCTGCTGGGCCTGACCCTGGACCTCGGCGGAGCGCCGATGTGGGCGTACGGCCCCCTGTACGCGGTCGCCTACGCCACCGGCGGCTGGGAACCGGCCCTGGAAGGGCTGCGGGCCCTGCGCGAGAAGACCCTGGACGTCGACCTGCTGATGATCGTCGCCGCCCTGGGCGCGGCGGCGATCGGCCAGGTCCTGGACGGCGCCCTCCTGATCGTCATCTTCGCCACCTCCGGCGCCGTGGAGGCCCTGGCCACCGCCCGCACCGCCGACTCGGTGCGCGGCCTGCTCGACCTCGCGCCGGCCACCGCGACCCGGCTCACCGGCGACGGCCGCGAGGAGACGGTCCCGACCACCGACCTCGCCGTCGGCGACCTCGTCCTGGTCCGCCCGGGCGAACGCATCGGGGCCGACGGCCGCGTCCTGGACGGCACCAGCGAGGCCGACCAGGCCACCATCACCGGCGAACCCCTGCCGGTCCCCAAGAGCACCGGCGACGAGGTCTTCGCGGGCACCCTCAACGGCACCGGCGCCCTGCGCGTCCGCGTCGCACGCGACCCCGCCGACTCGGTGATCGCCCGCATCGTGACCCTGGTCGAGGAGGCCTCGCGCACCAAGGCCCCCACCCAGCTGTTCATCGAGAAGGTCGAACAGCGGTACGCGGTCGGCATGGTGGCCGCCACGCTCGCCGTCTTCGGGATCCCGCTCGCCTTCGGCGCCGACCTCGCCGACGCCCTCCTGCGGGCCATGACCTTCATGATCGTCGCCTCGCCGTGCGCGGTCGTCCTCGCGACCATGCCGCCCCTGCTGTCCGCCATCGCCAACGCCGGCCGGCACGGCGTCCTGGTCAAGTCGGCCGTCGCCATGGAACGCCTCGGCGAGATCGACACCACCGCCCTCGACAAGACCGGCACCCTCACCGAGGGCACCCCCGAGGTGACGGGCGTCCACCCGCTGCCGGACTCCGGCCTCACCGAGGACACACTGCTGGCGCTGGCCGCAGCCGCCGAGCACCCCAGCGAACACCCGCTGGCGCGGGCGGTGGTGGCGGCCGCCCGCGCCCGTGACCTGCGGATCCCGGCGGCCGAGGACTTCACGGCCGCGCCGGGACGCGGAGTCACCGCCACCGTCGAGGGCCGGGTGGTGAGCGTCGGCCGCGCGGACACCGAGAGCGACGCGACCGTCGTCCAGGTCGCCCGCGACGGCATCCCCGTCGGCACCCTGACCCTCACCGACCGCCTGCGCCCCGACGCGGCCGAGACCACCGCCGCGCTCACCGCGCTGACGGGCACCGCCCCGGTCCTGCTCACCGGCGACAACGCCGGAGCCGCCGCCCGCGTGGCCGACGCCACCGGCCTCACCGACGTCCGCGCCGAGCTGCTCCCCGAGGACAAGGTGAGCGCCGTACGGGACCTTCAGCGGGCGGGCCGCAAGGTGCTCTTCGTCGGCGACGGCGTCAACGACGCCCCCGCCCTCGCCGCCGCCCACTCCGGCATCGCGATGGGCCGCGCGGGCTCCGACCTCGCGCTGGAGACGGCCGACGCCGTCATCGTGCGCGACGAACTCGCCACCGTCCCGGCCGTCGTACGGCTCTCCCGCGCGGCCCGCCGGCTGGTCCTGCAGAACCTCGTGATCGCGGGCACCTTCATCACGGGACTCGTCCTGTGGGACCTGATCGGGCACCTCCCGCTGCCCCTCGGCGTCGCCGGCCACGAGGGCTCGACGGTCCTGGTCGGCCTCAACGGCCTCCGGCTGCTGCGCGAGTCCGCGTGGCGGTCCGGGCCGGCCCAGGGCGCCTGAGGTCGATGTCGGATTCTCGCCAGCCCCGGGACGGCGCGTGCCCGAAGCTGGACCCATGCAGATGGGGATGCACACCGACACCGAACGCTGCGTACGCGCCGTCCGGTCCAAGGACGCCCGCTTCGACGGCTGGTTCTTCACCGCCGTCCTGACCACCCGTATCTACTGCCGGCCCAGCTGCCCGGTCGTGCCGCCCAAGCCCGAGAACATGACCTTCCACCCGAGCGCCGCGGCCTGCCAGCAGGCCGGCTTCCGGGCCTGCAAACGGTGCCGACCCGACACCAGCCCCGGCTCCCCGGAGTGGAACCAGCGCGCCGACCTCGTGGCCCGCGCCATGCGCCTGGTGGCCGACGGCGTCGTGGACCGCGGGGGCGTCCCGGGCCTCGCCGCCCGGCTCGGCTACAGCACCCGGCAGGTCGAACGCCAGCTGCTCGCCGAACTGGGCGCGGGGCCGCTCGCCCTCGCCCGCGCCCAGCGCGCCCAGACGGCCCGGCTCCTCATCGAGACGACCCCGCTGCCGATGGCGGAGATCGCCTTCGCCGCCGGCTTCTCCTCCATCCGCACCTTCAACGACACCGTGCGCGAGGTCTTCGCCCTGTCCCCGAGCGACCTGCGCGCCCGGGTACCCAGGTCCCGTGCCACGACGGACCGCCCCCAGGCCACTGTGGGGGCGCTCGCCCTGCGCCTGCCGTTCCGCACCCCCCTCAACCCCGACAACCTCTTCGGCCACCTCGCGGCGACCGCGGTCCCGGGAGTCGAGGAGTGGCGCGACGGCGCCTACCGGCGCACGCTCCGGCTGCCGTACGGCCACGGCATCGTGGCACTCACCCCGCGGCCGGACCACATCGCCTGCCGCCTCACCCTCGGCGACCTGCGCGACCTGACCGTCGCCATCAGCCGCTGCCGCCGCCTGCTCGACCTGGACGCCGACCCGGTCGCGGTCGACGACCAGCTGCGCGCCGACCCGGTCCTCGCCCCCCTGGTCGACAAGGCCCCCGGCCGGCGCGTACCCCGCACCGTCGACGAGGCGGAGTTCGCCGTCCGCGCGGTGCTCGGCCAGCAGGTGTCCACGGCGGCGGCCCGCACCCACGCGGCCCGCCTGGTCACCGCGTACGGCGACCCGGTGGACGACCCCGAGGGCGGCCTCACCCACCTGTTCCCGTCCCCCGAGGCGCTCGCCGCCCTCGACCCCGACTCACTCGCCATGCCCCGCACCCGCCGCACGACGTTCACCACCCTGGTGGCCGGACTCGCCGACGGCACCCTCACCCTGGGCGTGGAGAGCGACTGGGCCGCAACCCGCGCCCGGCTCCTCGCCCTGCCCGGCTTCGGCCCCTGGACGGCCGACGTCATCGCGATGCGCGCCCTCGGCGACCCTGACGCCTTCCTCCCCACCGACCTCGGCATCCGCCGGGCCGCCCGCGAGCTGGGCCTCCCGTCGACGCCGGCGGCACTCACGGCCCGCGCGGCGGCCTGGCGGCCCTGGCGTGCGTACGCCGTCCAGTACCTGTGGGCGACCGACAGCCACCCGATCAACTCCCTTCCGGCCTGAGGACATCCGCGTGAAGCAGCACACGATCATCGACAGCCCCTACGGCCCTCTCACCCTCGTCGCCGACGACGGTGTCCTGTGCGGCCTCTACATGACCGGCCAGCGTCACCGTCCCGCGGAGGAGACCTTCGGCGTCCGCGCCGAGACCCCCTTCGCGGCGGCCGAGGAGGAGCTGGAGGCCTACTTCGCGGGCGAGTTGAAGGAGTTCACCGTCGAACTCCGCCTGCACGGAACCCCGTTCCAGCGCAGCGTCTGGCAGCAGCTCCGCGGGATCCCCTACGGCGAGACCCGCACGTACGGCGAACTCGCCGACGCCCTCGGCAACCCCACCGCCTCCCGGGCGGTGGGCCTCGCCAACGGCAGGAACCCGGTCGGCATCATCGTGCCGTGCCACCGTGTGGTCGGCTCGAACGGCAGCCTCACCGGTTACGGCGGCGGCCTGGACCGCAAGCAGCGCCTGCTGGACTTCGAGAGCGGCAGGGCGCTGTTCTGACCCGCCCGGGTCAGCCGGCCCGCTCCGCGTCACCGCGCTCCACGCAGAACTCGTTGCCCTCCGGATCGGGAGGACCACCCAGCCCCTGCCGTCCGCAACCCGCCGGTCGTCGACCAGCGTGGCCCCGAGGCGGACCAGACGCTCGACCTCCTCGTCGCGGGTACGGTCCTGTGGCTGGAGGTCGAGATGGACACGGTTCTTGACCGTCCGGAGCCCACGGTGACGAACAGCAGCCCGGCGCCCTCGATCAGCGCGTCCTCGTCGCCCGGCTTGTCGTCCTCGTGCACGGGCAGCCCGAGGACCTGGGACCAGAAGGCGGCGAGGCGGTAGGGGTCGGCGGAGCCGACCGTCACATGGCGTATCGCGGAAGTCATGGACGGAGTGTGATCTGTCCGGCGATTTCGTGCAGCAGTTTCGGCAACGCCGTCCCGATCGGTTCCCGCACGATCTCGTCGGCCCGCGCGTCGTACGGGGTCGGCTCGGCGTTGACGATGACCAGCCTGGCCCCGTGGTCGGCGGCGACGCCGGCCAGCCCGGCCGCCGGCTGCACCAGCAGGCTGCTGCCGACGGCGATGAAGACCTGGCAGGCCTTGGCGATGGCGACGGCCTCGCCGAGGACCACCGGGTCGAGCCGCTCGCCGAACATCACCGTCGCCGGCTTGAGGATCCCGCCGCACTCCAGGCACGGCGGGTCCTCCTCCCCGGCGTCGAGCCGGGCGAGCGCGTCCTCCATCAAGCCGCGCGCATGACACCTGGTGCACACCACCCCGCGCGCGGTGCCGTGCAGTTCGAGCACCTTGCGGGCGGGCATCCCGGCGAGCTGGTGCAGCCCGTCCACGTTCTGCGTGATCACCCGCACCGGCACCCCGGCCCGCTCCAGCCCGGCGACCGCCCGGTGCGCGGCGTTCGGCCCGGCCGAAAGCGCCTGGCTGCCGCGCCGCAGCTGCCAGGACCTGCGCCGGATCTGCGGATCCCCCATGTAGTACTCGTACGTCACGAGCTTCTCGGCCTCGGGGTCCCGCCGCCACAGCCCGTGGGGCCCGCGGTAGTCCGGGATGCCGGAGTCGGTCGAGACACCGGCGCCGCTCAGGAGGGCGACGAGGGGCTTGGTCATGCCACCGAGGGTAGGACGGAGGGTCCGGGGCGGGCGAACGGATATCGGACCGCCCTCGGAACCGGGCCCGCCCGCCGCCGAGGTCAGCTCACCCGGTGGCCGTTCTCCAGTTCCGCCGTCCCCGACCCCTGCGCCAGCACGTCCAGTGCGGCCAGGACGCGGCGGCCGAGGGCGCCCGGCAGATGCTCGGCGAGGTCCTCGCGGGGCACGAGCCGCCAGGACAGCAGTTCCTCCTCCTGGAGCCGGATCGCCTTGACGTCGTCCTCACCGAGGACACCGCCGTCGTACAGGTACGCCACCAGCGGCGGGCGTCCCGTCCCGCGCACCCAGTCCACCGCGAGCAGCCGGCCCAGCTCGCGGTCCAGGCCGATCTCCTCGGCGGTCTCCCGGCGCGCGCCCTGGCGCGGGGTCTCGCCGTCGTCGGACTCGATCGTGCCGCCCGGAAGGGCCCACCCGTCACGGTAGTTGGGCTCGACGAGCAGCACCCGCCCCTCCGCGTCACGGAAGAGGGCGGCGGCCCCGGCGAGCACCCGGGGGAGTCCCGCGATGTAGGCGGCGAAGTCGTGAGTGGAGGTCATGCCGGAAGGGTAACCAGCTTCCGCGCCCGTCCCGGCCGGTCAGACCCCCGTCCCGGCCAGCCGCGGCGTCCGCTCCGCCAGGTCACTGATCCGCGCCCCGCCGTCAGCGGCGGCTTCAGCCCGTTGGCGAGGTTGCGGTAGGCGGCCCGCTCCGCGGTGAACGTCTGCGGGTACGGCAGCCGCAGCAGCCAGTGGTCGCCGGCCTGCTCCGCGCTGAAGCCGAAGCCGCGTCCACAGGTCGCCCTGCTCGACCGGTTTGCCGAGCATGTCGCCCGCGATCCGGCCGAGCCAGCCCCCGAGGACGCGGTCGGCGAGCTCTGGTTCAGTGCCCGCAGGGGTCATGGCTCCGGTCCACCCGGTTCCGGGGCCGCCCGCGCGGGGTGCCGTGCCGTGCGCGTTCCCCGGCTCGGTCCGCGGGCCGGTCGGGCATGACGGCGGCGGCGTCCGCCGGTTATGGTCGCAGCGGCGCGGCTGGCCCTGACGTGCGTCGGGCCCGGAGAGCAAGGGGATGTTCAAGGTGGCGGACGCTGGAGTGAGGGGTGCCCAGAGGGTGCTCATCGCCGCGGACAAGTTCAAGGGCTCGCTGACGGCCGTACAGGTCGCCGAGCGGGTCACGGCCGGACTGCGCAGGGTTCTGCCGGACCTCGCCGTGGATTCGCTGCCGGTGGCCGACGGCGGCGACGGGACGGTGGACGCGGCGGTCGCGGCCGGTTTCGAACGGCGCGAGGTACGGGTCGCGGGGCCGCTCGGTCACGAGATCACGGCCGCGTTCGCGCTGCGCGACGGCACGGCGGTCGTGGAGATGGCGGAGGCGAGCGGGTTGCAGCGGCTGCCCGCGGGCGTCTTCGCGCCGCTCACGGCCTCCACGTACGGCTCCGGCGAACTGCTGCGGGCCGCGCTGGACGCGGGCGCGCGGACGATCGTGTTCGGGGTCGGCGGCAGCGCCACCACGGACGGCGGCGCCGGCATGCTGTCCGCGCTGGGCGCGCGGTTCACGGACGCGCAGGGCGAGCCGGTGACACCCGGCGGCGAGGGCCTCGCCAGTCTGGCCTCGGCCGACCTGTCGGGCCTGGACCCGCGCCTCGCCGACGTGGAACTGGTGCTGGCCAGCGACGTCGACAATCCGCTGACCGGCGCGAAGGGCGCACCGGCCGTCTACGGCCCGCAGAAGGGCGCCGCACCGGACGACGTGGACACGCTGGACGCGGCGCTCACGCACTACGTGAAGGTGCTGGAGGAGACGGTCGGGTCCAAGGCCGCCGCGTACGCCGCCTCGCCCGGCGCGGGCGCGGCCGGCGGCATCGGATACGGCGCCCTGCTGCTCGGCGCCCGGTTCCGCCCCGGCATCGAGGTGATGCTCGACGTCCTGGGGTTCACGGCCGCGGTGGAGCGCGCGACGCTGGTGATCACCGGTGAGGGTTCCCTCGACGAGCAGACGCTGCACGGCAAGGCCCCGGCGGGCGTCGCCGCCGCCGCGCGGGCGGCGGGCAAGGAGGTCGTCGCGGTGTGCGGCCGCCTCGCCCTGCAGCCGGAGGCACTGGGCCGGGCCGGCATCCGCCGCGCGTACCCGCTGACGGACGTCGAGCCGGACGTGGCCAGGTGCCTCGCGGACGCGGGTCCGATCCTGGAACGGGCCGCGGAGCGCATCGGTCGGGACTTCCTGACCTGAGGGAGCTCGCCCCGGGGAACGCCAAAGGGCCCCGAGCCGGGTGGCTCGGGGCCCTTTGGCGTTGTCGTGCGACCGCTACGGGATCTGTGCCGCCCGAGCCTCACGCCGGTTGTCCCGGAAGTTGTTCACCCGGCGAGCCGTGGCGAACAGCGGGATGACCGCGCCCATGACCAGTTGCAGCGCGCACCCGGTCTGGAGCAGCAGCTGTCCGCTCGGGGCCTCGAACGCCCACGCCGCCAGCAGCCCCATCGACAGCACGATCCAGGTGAGCATCGCCACCGCGAGCCGCCCGCGCGGCTTCGGGTACTCCACCCGGCTCACCATCAGCCAGGCCGTACCGAGGATGGCCAGCAGCGTCGCCACGAAGGGCAGCTCCAGGAGCACGATCGAGACCACCGTCAGCGCCCCGAACGGCGACGGCATGCCCTGGAAGGTGCCGTCCTTCACCGTCACGCACGAGAAGCGGGCCAGTCTCAGCACCACCGCCAGCAGGACCACGATCGCGCCGACCGCCGCCACCCGCTGGTGCGCGTCGTCGGCGACCATGCCGTAGACCAGGACGAAGTACGCCGGCGCCAGACCGAAGCTGATCAGGTCCGACAGGTTGTCCAGCTCGGCGCCCATCGGGGAGGAACGCAGCTTCCTCGCCACCAGGCCGTCGAAGAGGTCGAAGACCGCCGCGCACAGCATCAGGATGACCGCCGTGGCCGCGCTGTGGCGGGCCATGCCGGTTTCCTGGCTGCCGGTCAGGTGCGGGATCAGGATGCCGGTGGTGGTGAAGTACACCGCCATGAAGCCGCACGTGGCGTTGCCGAGGGTGAGGGTGTCCGCTATCGAGAGGCGCAGAGAGAGGGGCATCTCCTCCTCGTCGTCCACCTCGTCGGCCTCGGGCACCCAGCCCGTCTGGGTCTCCGGATCAATCACGGTCAATGCGAGTCACCCCAGCCACGGTCTTCTGCCCGACCTCGACCGCGACCTCCACGCCCTCAGGCAGGTAGACGTCGACGCGCGAGCCGAACCGGATCAGACCGATCCGGTCGCCCTGCTCGACCTTGGTGCCCTGGGGCACGTAGGGGACGATGCGGCGAGCGACCGCGCCGGCGATCTGGATCATCTCGATGTCGCCGAGTTCGGTGTCGAAATGCCAGACTACCCGCTCGTTGTTCTCGCTCTCCTTGTTGAACGCCGGAACGAACCCACCCGGGATGTGCTCGACCGACGTCACCGTGCCGGAGAGCGGCGCGCGGTTGACGTGGACGTTGAGCGGGCTCATGAAGATCGCGACGCGGGTGCGACCGTCCTTCCACGGCATGATGCTCTGCACCACACCGTCGGCGGGCGAGATGACCCGGCCCTGGGCGATCTCGCGCTCGGGGTCGCGGAAGAACCACAGCATGCCCGCCGCGAGCGCGGTGGCGGGCACGGCGACGGCCTTGGCGGCGCCGGACCTGCGCGCGCGTACCAGGCTGAGGGCTGCGGTGGCGACAGTCGGCAGGAGCCACGGCGATGCTCCGCGGGCGAGGCGTACGCCGAACTGGCTGTCGCGCGGTGCAGAGGTTTGGCTGTGGGGCATGGATGACCTTCGTAGCGGATGATGCCGCGCTGCGTGAGGGGGACGGCGGCTTTCCCGGGATCGTACCGGTCGGGGGCTACAACTGGGCAAGCCAGGAAGCCGAGTCGGCGGCTGAGGGGTGTTGACGGGGTGTGATCTTCTTCTCGAAGAAAACACCCCCAACCAGACATCTAGCCCTGGAGTCGGTACTCCTCGAGCAGCCGGCGACCGATGATCATTTTCTGGATCTCGGCGGTACCTTCACCGATCAGCAGCATCGGAGCCTCACGGTAGAGGCGCTCGATCTCGTACTCCTTGGAGAAGCCGTAGCCGCCGTGGATCCGGAAGGCATCCTCCACGACCTCCTTGCAGTACTCGGAGGCGAGGTACTTCGCCATCCCAGCCTCAAGGTCGTTTCGTTCTCCGGAGTCCTTTTTGCGTGCCGCGTTCACCATCATGGCATGAGCGGCCTCGACCTTGGTAGCCATCTCCGCCAACTTGAACTGGATGGCCTGGTGCTGGGCGATCGGCTTGCCGAACGTGTGGCGCTGCTGGGCGTAGGAGACGCCGAGCTCGAACGCACGCTGAGCGACACCGCAGCCACGCGCCGCCACGTTGACGCGGCCGACCTCGACGCCGTCCATCATCTGGTAGAAACCGCGGCCGGTCGTGCCGCCGAGCACCCGGTTCGCCGGAACGCGCAGGTCATCCATGATCAACTCGGTGGTGTCGACCCCCTTGTACCCCATCTTGTCGATCTTCCCGGGGATGGTGAGGCCGGGGCGGACCTCGCCGAAGCCGGGCTCCTTCTCCACCAGGAAGGTGGTCATCGACTTGTGGGGTTTGGCGGCCGCCTCCGATGGGGAGTGTCCTTCGTCACTTCGGACGAGAACGGCCACCAGACTCGACGTTCCACCGTTCGTCAGCCACATCTTCTGACCGTTCAGGACGTACTCGTCACCGTCCCTGACCGCCTTCGACGTGATCGCCGACACGTCGGATCCCAGGCCCGGCTCCGACATCGAGAAGGCGCCGCGGATCTCACCCAGTGCCATCCTCGGCAGGAAGTGGTCCTTCTGCTCCTGGGTGCCGTGCTGCTTGAGCATGTACGCCACGATGAAGTGGGTGTTGATGATGCCGGACACCGACATCCAGCCGCGGGCGATCTCCTCCACGCACAGCGCGTACGTCAGGAGCGACTCGCCCAGACCGCCGTACTCCTCGGGGATCATCAGACCGAACAGGCCCAACTCCCTGAGCCCGTCGACGATCTGCTGCGGGTACTCGTCGCGGTGTTCCAGCTCGGTGGCGACCGGGAGGATCTCCTTGTCCACGAAGTCACGGACCGTGGACAGGATCTCCTGCTGGACGTCGGTCAGACCGGCGGTCTGGGCGAGTCGCGCCATGGCTACTTCTCCTGCTGCTTCGGTTCGGGGCGGCCGGGCTGCTCGCCGCCGCGCTCCTTGATGTAGGTCTCGGTCGGCACCATCACCTTGCGGCGGAACACGCACACCAGCGTGCCGTCCTGCTTGTAGCCCCTGGTCTCGACATGGACGATGCCGCGGTCGTCCTTCGACCTGGACGGCCACTTGTCGAGCACGGTCGTCTCGCCGTAGAGCGTGTCGCCGTGGAAGGTCGGCGCCACGTGCTTGAGCGACTCGATCTCCAGGTTGGCGATCGCCTTGCCGGAGACGTCCGGCACGGACATGCCGAGCAGCAGCGAGTAGATGTAGTTCCCGACGACGACGTTCTTGCCGAAGTCGGTCGTCTTCTGCGCGTAGTTGCTGTCCATGTGGAGCGGGTGGTGGTTCATGGTGAGGAGACAGAAGAGGTGGTCGTCGTACTCCGTGACCGTCTTGCCGGGCCAGTGCTTGTAGACGGCCCCGACCTCGAACTCCTCGTACGTGCGTCCGAACTGCATGGTCGTCACGCCTCCGGGATCTCGAACGAGCTGGTGCGCCGCATGCCGGCGGCGCGTCCCTTGCCCGCCACGACCAGCGCCATCTTGCGGCTGGCCTCGTCGATCATCTCGTCGCCGAGCATCGCCGAACCCTTCTTGCCGCCCGCCTCGGACGTGTAGTACTCGTACGCGTCCAGGATCAGTTCGGCGTGGTCGTAGTCCTCCTGGGACGGCGAGAAGATCTCGTTGGACGCCTCGACCTGGCCCGGGTGCAGCACCCACTTGCCGTCGAAGCCGAGGGCGGCGGCCCGCTGGGCGACCTCGCGGTAGCCGTCGACGTTGCGGATCTGGAGGTAGGGGCCGTCGATCGCCTGGAGGTTGTTGGCGCGGGCGGCCATCAGGATCTTCATCAGGATGTAGTGGTAGGCGTCCGCCGGGTAGCCGGGCGGCTGCTCGCCCACGACCAGCGACTTCATGTTGATGGACGCCATGAAGTCGGCCGGGCCGAAGATGATCGTCTCGACGCGCGGCGAGGCCTGCGCGATCTCGTTGACGTTGTTGAGACCCTGGGCGTTCTCGATCTGCGCCTCGATGCCGATCCTGCCGACCTCGAAGCCCATGGTCTTCTCGATCTGGGTGAGGAGGAGGTCCAGGGCGACGACCTGCTGGGCGTCCTGGACCTTCGGCAGCATGATGCAGTCGAGGTTCGGGCCCGCGCCCTCGACGACCGTCACGACGTCCCGGTACGTCCACTCGGTCGTCCAGTCGTTGACGCGCACGACGCGCGTCTTGCCCGTCCAGTCACCCTCGTTGAGGAACTTGACGATGGTGTGCCGCGCCTCGGGCTTGGCGAGCGGCGCGCACGCGTCCTCCAGGTCCAGGAAGACCTGGTCGGCGGGGAGGCCCTGCGCCTTCTCCAGGAAGCGGGGGTTGCTTCCCGGTACCGCGAGACAGGAGCGTCGCGGACGCAGACGGTTGACGGGCGTGGTCATGCGGGGACCTCCAGCGGGTCGAGCTTGTTGGCTTTGCGGATCTCGTCGACGATACGGCCGATGATCCCGGTGATGTCGAAGTCCTTCGGGGTGAAGACCGCGGCCACTCCGGCGGCCCTGAGCTGCTCGGCGTCGGCGTTCGGGATGATCCCGCCGGCGATCACCGGGATGTCGGCCGCACCGGCCTCGCGCAGCCGCTCCAGCACGTCCGGGACGAGCTGGGCGTGCGAGCCGGAGAGGATCGACAGGCCGACCCCGTGCACGTCCTCCGCGACCGCCGCGTCCACGATCTGCTCGGGCGTGAGCCGGATGCCCTGGTAGACCACCTCGAACCCGGCGTCCCGCGCCCGCACGGCGATCTGCTCGGCGCCGTTGGAGTGCCCGTCCAGGCCGGGTTTGCCGACCAGGAAGCGGAGCTTGCCGACGCCGAGGTCCCGGGCGGTCAGATCCACCTTGCGGCGCACCTCGGACATGGCCGAGCCCGCCTCGGCGGAGACGGCCACCGGCGCGGAGGAGACCCCGGTCGGCGCCCGGAACTCCCCGAACACCTCCCGCAGCGCCCCCGCCCACTCGCCGGTCGTGACACCCGCGCGGGCGCACTCCAGGGTGGCCTCCATCAGGTTCGCGGTGCCGTTGGCCGCCTCCTTCAGCCTCTCCAGCGCCTTGCAGGGGCGCGGGTGGTTGAAGGGCGGCTGGTAGCGGGTGTCGCGCCAGTGCTGGAGCGAGGCGATGACCCGGGCCTCGACCGCGGGGTCGACCGTCTGGATCGCCGTGTCCAGGTCGGCGGTCAGAGGATTGGGCTCGGTCGTCTCGAAGACGTTGACGCCGACGATCTTCTCCTGCCCGGACTCGATTCGGGCCCGGCGCTCGGCGTGCGAGGCGACCAGCTGCGACTTGAGGTAGCCCGACTCGACGGCGGCCATCGCGCCGCCCATCTCCTCGATCCGCTCCATCTCGGCAAGCGAGTCCTGGACCAGCTCGCCCACCTTGGCCTCGACCACCTTCGAGCCCTCGAAGAGGTCCGCGTACTCCAGCAGGTCGCTCTCGTAGGCGAGGACCTGCTGCATGCGCAGCGACCACTGCTGGTCCCAGGGCCGGGGCAGGCCCAGCGCCTCGTTCCAGGCGGGCAGCTGCACGGCACGCGCGCGTGCGTCCTTCGACAGGGTCACGGCCAGCATCTCCAGCACGATCCGCTGGACGTTGTTCTCCGGCTGCGCCTCGGTCAAGCCGAGCGAGTTGACCTGGACGCCGTAGCGGAAGCGCCGGTGCTTGGGGTTCTCGATGCCGTACCGCTCGCGGGTGACCTGGTCCCAGATGCGGCCGAAGGCGCGCATCTTGCACATCTCCTCGACGAAGCGGACGCCCGCGTTCACGAAGAAGGAGATACGACCGACGACGTCACCCATGCGTTCCGGCGGCACCTGGCCGCCGTCGCGCACGGCGTCCAGCACCGCGATCGCCGTCGACATCGCGTACGCGATCTCCTGGACCGGGGTGGCGCCCGCCTCCTGCAGGTGGTAGCTGCAGATGTTGATCGGGTTCCACTTCGGCAGGTGGGAGACCGTGTACGCGATCATGTCCGTCGTCAGGCGCAGGGACGGCACCGGCGGGAACACGTGCGTGCCCCGCGACAGGTACTCCTTGACGATGTCGTTCTGGGTCGTGCCCTGGAGCCGGGTGATGTCCGCGCCCTGCTCCTCGGCGACGACCTGGTAGAGCGCCAGCAGCCACATGGCGGTGGCGTTGATCGTCATCGAGGTGTTCATCTGCTCCAGGGGGATGTCCTGGAACAGCCGGCGCATGTCACCGAGGTGCGCGATCGGCACGCCGACCCGGCCGACCTCGCCGCGGGCGAGGACGTGGTCGGAGTCGTAGCCGGTCTGCGTCGGCAGGTCGAACGCGACCGACAGGCCGGTCTGCCCCTTGGCGAGGTTGCGCCGGTACAGCTCGTTGGACGCCTCGGCCGTGGAGTGACCGGCGTACGTGCGCATGAGCCACGGCCGGTCCCTCTCCCGCTTGCCGTCGGCGGACTGACGCTCACTCATCTGTGACCTCAGATGTTCCGGAAGCGGTTGATGGCGTCGACGTGCTGGGCGCGCTTCTCCGCGTCGCGCACCCCGAGGCCCTCCTCGGGCGCCAGGCACAGCACGCCGACCTTGCCCTGGTGGAGGTTGCGGTGCACGTCGTAGGCGGCCTGCCCGGTCTCCTCCAGGGAGTACACCTTGGACAGGGTCGGGTGGATCTTGCCCTTCGCGATGAGCCGGTTGGCCTCCCAGGCCTCGCGGTAGTTGGCGAAGTGCGAGCCGATGATCCGCTTCAGGGACATCCACAGGTAGCGGTTGTCGTACTCGTGCATGTAGCCCGAGGTCGAGGCGCAGGTGGTGATGGTGCCGCCCTTGCGGGTGACGAAGACGCTCGCGCCGAAGGTCTCGCGGCCGGGGTGCTCGAAGACGATGTCGATGTCCTCGCCGCCGGTCAGTTCGCGGATGCGCTTGCCGAAGCGCTTCCACTCCTTCGGGTCCTGGGTCCGCTCGTCCTTCCAGAACTTGTAGTCCTCGGCGGTGCGGTCGATGATCGCCTCGGCGCCCATGGCGCGGCAGATCTCCGCCTTCTGCGGCGAGGACACGACACAGACCGGGTTGGCGCCGCCCGCGAGCGCGAACTGCGTGGCGTACGAGCCGAGTCCGCCGCTGGCGCCCCAGATCAGGACGTTGTCGCCCTGCTTCATGCCGGCGCCGTTGCGGGAGACCAGCTGCCGGTAGGCGGTGGAGTTGACGAGCCCCGGAGCGGCGGCCTCCTCCCACGACAGGTGGTCCGGCTTCGGCATCAGCTGGTTGGACTTGACCAGCGCGATCTCGGCGAGCCCGCCGAAGTTGGTCTCGAAGCCCCAGATCCGCTGCTCGGGGTCGAGCATGGTGTCGTTGTGGCCGTCCGACGACTCCAGCTCCACACTCAGGCAGTGCGCGACGACCTCGTCGCCGGGCTTCCAGGAGTTCACGCCCGGGCCGGTGCGCAGGACCACACCCGCGAGGTCGGAGCCGATGATGTGGTACGGCAGGTCGTGCCGCTTGGTGAGCTCGCTGAGCCTGCCGTAGCGCTCCAGGAAGCCGAATGTCGACAGTGGCTCGAAGATCGAGGTCCACACCGAGTTGTAGTTGACCGAGGAGGCCATCACGGCCACCAGGGCCTCGCCCGGGCCGAGCTCCGGCACCGGCACGTCGTCGAGGTGGATCGACTTGCGGGGGTCCTTGTCGCGGGTGGCGAGGCCCGCGAACATCTCCGTCTCGTCCTTGTGCACGGTGATCGCACGGTAGGACTCGGGCAGGGGCAGAGCGGCGAAGTCGGCGGGGGTCGAGTCCGGCGACTGGATCGCGTCCAGGATGTCCTTCACGGTCACGGTGTTGCCTCCGGCGAATGGCGTCTTGAGGGGAGACGCTGAGGGTTACGTCGGTGCTGCTGAGGGTGGTGGTGAGGCGTGCCGTCGGTTCGGCGGTGGTGCGGGTTCGGCAGCGCTTTGTGGCGCGGAAGGGTGCCTGTGACGCAGGCGTCCGGGCGGGCGAGCCGTGGCTTGCTGGGACAGCCGGCGTACGAAAGGTCGCTGCACGCCGGCCGCCCGGACCTCTTCAACGTATGACACCGCGTGTCACCTCGCAAGGCACTGAGTGCCAGAAGTTCCTCTCAGCTGAAATCTTTACGTAACACATGAGCGATGATCGATCGAACAGTGCCTGAAAGTCGCCGGAAAAGGTGCTCCGACATGCCAAAACGGCCACCCCGAGGGGTGGCCGTCGTCACAGATGCGAAGGGTTCAGCGGTCCTTGAGTGCCTCTTCGATGGTCCGCATGACCTGGTCGAGCGGGGCGTCCGTGCGGGCGACCGTCACCAGGACCTCGCCGTGGGTGGAGACCGTCGCCGCGGCCGGCCTGGGGGCCGTGGTGCGTCCGGCCCCGATGCCCGACCCGAAGGTCTTGCGCACGATGTCGAAGGCGTGGTCCAGCTGGGCCTCGACGTCGCCCTGGCCGCCGGCCCGCAGCCAGCGCCGCAGGACGTGGTTGTGGGCGGTCACCACGGCGGACGCGGCGACCTCCGCCAGCAGCGGGTCGTCGTTGGCGTCGTCGTCGTGCGCGTGCTCGTCGAAGTGGCCGAGGAGGTAGCGGGTGAACAGGCGCTCGTAGCGGGCCACCGACGCGATCTCCGCCTCACGCAGGGTGGGCACCTCGCGCGTGAGCTTGTACCGGGCCACCGAGATCTCCGGCCGGGCCGCGTACATCCGCATGACCTCCTTGATGCCGCGGCACACCGTGTCGAGCGGATGCTCGTGCGCGGGGGCGGCGTTGAGGACGGCCTCGGCCCGGATCAGCGTGTCGTCGTGGTCCGGGAAGATCGCCTCTTCCTTGGAGCGGAAGTGCCGGAAGAACGTGCGGCGCGCGACCCCTGCCGTGGCCGCGATCTCGTCGACGGTGGTCGCCTCGTACCCCTTGGTCGCGAACAGTTCCATCGCGGCGGCCGCCAGTTCGCGCCGCATCTTGAGCCGCTGGGCGGCGGCGCGGCTGCTCGCGGCGCTCTCCGGCGCGTCGGGCGTGGCTGGCGTACGGGCGGACTTGGCGGGCTGGGGCATGACCTGAACGTACTGCATGCGCGCAGCGTGATGCGCAGGTCCGGGGGTTCCCCCGCCCGGTGCGGGCGGGGGAGAACCGGGCCCGCACGGCGGGGGAGAGCTGCCGGGGCCGAGCAGCCCGCCCCAGTCCGCCGCCGCGGAGAACCAGTCGCCCGGCGGCTCAGCGCCGGGCATGTTCGCGGAAGCCACGGCCCGTCTTGCGGCCGAGGCAGCCCGCGGCCACCAGGTGCTCCAGCAGCGGCGCCGGGGCCAGGCCCGGGTCGCGGAACTCGCGGTGCAGGACCTTCTCGATGGCCAGGGAGACATCGAGCCCGACCACGTCCAGGAGCTCGAAGGGCCCCATCGGGTAGCCGCCGCCCAGCCTCATCGCCGCGTCGATGTCGTCGAGCGACGCGTAGTGCTCCTGCACCATCTTGATCGCGTTGTTGAGGTACGGGAACAGCAGCGCGTTCACGATGAAGCCCGCGCGGTCCCCGCAGTCGACCGCGTGCTTCTTCACCTTCCCGCAGACCTCGCGGACCGTCGCGTGCACGTCGTCGGCCGTCAGGACCGTGCGGACCACCTCGACCAGCTTCATCGCCGGCGCGGGGTTGAAGAAGTGCATGCCGATCACGTCCTGCGGACGCGAGGTGGCGCGGGCGCAGGCGACGACCGGCAGCGAGGACGTCGTGGTGGCCAGCACCGCGCCCGGCTTGCAGACCTTGTCCAGCGTCGCGAAGAGCTGCCGCTTGACCTCCAGGTCCTCGGCGACGGCCTCCAGGGCGAGATCGACGTCGGCGAACGCGTCGTACGAACCCGCCGTGGTGATCCGGTCCAGGGTCTGCGCGGCGGCCTCGGCGGTCAGCCGGCCCTTGTCGACGGAGCGCGCGAGGGACGTGCCGATCCGGGCCTTGGCGGCCTGGGCCTTCTCCTCGCTGCGGGCGGCGAGCACGACCTCGTACCCGCCCTTGGCGAACACCTCGGCGATGCCGGACGCCATGGTGCCGGAGCCCGCGACACCGACCGAGCGGACCGGCCGGCCGGGGACCCGGAGGCCGCCGGACAGGGGCGTCAGGGCGTCCGGCACCACCGCCGCGCTGCCGGGGGCCTCGTAGGTGTAGAAGCCGCGGCCCGACTTGCGGCCGGTCAGGCCCGCCTCGCTGAGTTGCCTGAGGACCGGGGCGGGGGCGTGCAGCCGGTCGTGGGACTCGGCGTACATCGCCTCCAGGACCGTCCGCGCGGTGTCGACGCCGATCAGGTCCAGCAGCGCGAGGGGGCCCATCGGCAGTCCGCAGCCGAGCCGCATCGCGGCGTCGATGTCCTCGCGGGAGGCGTACTTCGCCTCGTACATCGCGGCGGCCTGGTTGAGGTAGCCGAACAGCAGCCCGTCGGCGACGAATCCGGGCCGGTCGCCGACCGCGACCGGCTCCTTGCCCAGCTCGACGGCGAGGTCGGTGACCGCGGCGACGGCCTGGGGCGCGGTCAGCACCGACGAGACGACCTCGACCAGCTTCATCGCCGGCGCCGGGTTGAAGAAGTGCAGACCGAGCACGCGCTCGGGACGGGCCGAGTCGGCGGCGAGCCGCGTGACGGACAGCGCGTTGGTGCCGGTCGCGAGGATCGCCTCGGGCCGCACGATCCCGTCGAGCTCGCGGAAGATCTGCTGCTTGATCTCGTACGACTCCGGAGCCACCTCGATGACCAGGTCGGCGTCGGCCGCGGCGCGCAGGTCGGTGGAGGTGCGGACCCGGGCGAGCGCGTCGGCACGCTCCCGCCCGGTCAGCCGGCCGCGCTCCACGGAGCGCGCGGTCGCGGTCTCCAGGGCGGCGACGGCCTGGGCGGTCGCCGCCTCGCTGATGTCGATGCCGACGACCTGGCGGCCGGCCGTGGCCAGGACCTCGGCGATGCCGGTGCCCATGGTGCCGAGGCCGACGACGGCGACGGTCCGCAACGGGGACAGGGAGGGATCGGGCAGGGGAGTGGCCATCGCGGGCTCCAGAATGAGGGTGACGACTGGGAGCGCGCCCGGTACGCCGGCGGAACGAGGCCGAAGCCGGGCCGACGGGCGCACCGGGGGCGAGAAGGAGTGCGGGTGGTGCCGGGCTGACTGGCGCACACGCCCGGTGCCGCGGCCACGGGCGTGCACACGCCCGGGGAACGGCGGGAACCGGCCGGCCCTGTCCCGGGGCCGGGCCGTACTGGTACGCGGTGTACCGAACCGACTGCCTCCGTGGCGGCTGCGTCACCAGGCCACCACGAACAGATCTGCGAGTGGGTAACTCGCTCGTATGAGCTTAACCCGTCAGTAACGAGCGCGCCAGCCCCGAGTTTGCGCGAGACGTCCCGGCTCCGGGGTGCGGCACCTAATCTCAGGTCCATGGACGAAGAGTTGCGATCACTCACGGAGCGCTTACGGCGGGAGGCAGGGGCGTCGGTCGCGTACGAGCGGCTCGTGGCGACCGAGGACCCCGACGAACTGGCGGGCGTGCTCACGGAGCCGGGCCGGCCGCTGTGGGCCAGGGAACTGGCCGCGTTCCGACTCGGACTGGCGGGCGACCGGCGGGCCTTCGAATCCCTCGTCCTGTTCCTCAACCACCGCGATGCGCCGCGCTGCGCCTCCGCGGCGTACGCCCTGGCCCGCCTCGGCGACCCCCGCACCGCCCGCGCCGCCGCCGCCCTCGCCACCAACGAACTGCGCGTCGCCTACGCCCTGCACCCGGTCCGGCTCCTGGTGGACCTGCGCGCCCCGGAGGCCGTGCCCGCGCTGATCACCACCCTGCGACGGCGGCTGCGCCCGCACGACCCGTACCGGCGCGTGGCCCTCGCCTGCGTGGAGGGGCTCGGCACCCTGGGCGACACCCGGGCCGCACCGGTCCTCAGCGAGGCTCTCGCCCACCCGGTGCTCGCCGAGGCCGCGGTGCACGCGCTGGCCCGGATCCCGAGGCAGCGGTGAGCCGTCAGCCGGCGAGATCCTTCGCGTACCGCACCTCGGGCACGCTCACGCCCTCCACCTCGAAGGGCTCCCGCGCGCCGTCGGCGCGGAAACCCGCCCGCTCGTAGAAGCGCCGGGCACCGCTGTTGCCCTCGATCACCCACAGCAGCATGCGCGTGCGCCCGGCGGCGGCGCACAGCCGTAGAGACTCCTCGAGAAGCGCGTGGCCGATGCCGCCGCCGAACCGCTCGGGGTCCACGTAGATCGCGTACAACTCGGCGTCCGAGGTGTGTACTTCGCCGTCCCGGTACGGTCCGTGGCAGGCCCATCCGACGAGTTCGCCCGCCCGTTCGGCGACCAGGTCCACCACGCCGCCGTCGCCCCGGAGGAAGCGGCTGCGGTGCCGCTCGGCGTCCGCGGCCACGTCCATGGCGTCGAGGTGCGCCTGCGGCATCAGCCCCCGGTACGCGCTCGCCAGCCGGCGACGCGGATCTCCGCCACCCGCCCGCAGTCGGCGAGTGCCAGGTCCCGGACGCGGAGGTCCGTCATCCGGCCACCACCGCCAGCGCCTCGATCTCCATCAGGAACTCCGGGCGGACCAGGGCGGCGACCTGGACGGCGGAGGCGGCCACGAGGCGGCCGGTGCCCAGGACGACATGGCTGTACTGGGCGGCGGGGAAGACCCCGTCGGGGGCGGGAATCCTGGTCAGCTCACTCATGGGTCCATCGTGGACCACGGGTCTGACAACGCCCCCGACGGGATCGCGGTGCGAGGGGCCGTCAGCCGCGGAAGCCGAGCAGCCCGTGCAGGGTCGAACCGCGCGACGTGTCCGACGCCGTCTTCGCCGCGCTCAGCGGCTCGGGGTCGGGCAGCGCCGGGCAGACCGCGTCGGCCTCGCCGTGGCCGCGCGGCACCGTGCCGTCGGACAGGTAGGCGGCGAGGTGCTTGTCCAGGCAGGTGTTCCCGCTGAGGGTGATGCCGTGGTTCCCGCCGCCCTCCTCGACGACCAGAGCGGAGTGGGCGAGCAGCCGGTGGGCCGTGACGCCGCCCTCGTACGGGGTGGCCGCGTCACCCGTCGCCTGGAACAGCAGCGCCGGCGGCAGCTTGCCGTTGGCGACGTTCACCGGCTTCAGCGACCTGACCGGCCAGAACGCGCACGGCGCGTTGTACCAGGCGTTGTTCCAGGTCATGAACGGGGCCTTCGCGTACACCGCCCAGTTGTCCTCGCGCCACTGGTCCCAGTCGCGCGGCCAGGAGGCGTCACGGCACTGCACCGAGGTGTAGACGCTGTAGCCGTTGTCCCCGGAGGCGTCGACGGCGGCGAAGTTCTCGTATGCCTCGACCAGCGGGTCGACGTTCTGGTCGTTCACGTATGCCGCGAACGCCTCGGCCAGATAGGGCCAGTAGCCGTTGTAGTAGCCGCCAGGGATGAAGGTGTCCTCCAGCTCGGAGGCGCCCACCTTCCCGTCGGCCGGCTTCCGGGCGAGCGCCGCCCGCATCGCGTACCACGCGGCCTCGATCCTCTCCGGATCGGTGCCGAGCCCGTACGTGGCGTCGTGCCGGGCGATCCAGGACATCAGCGCGCGGTGGCGGTCGTTGAAGGCGTGGTCCTGGGCGAGGTTGTCGTCGTACCACACGCCGGTGGGATCGACGACCGAGTCCAGGACCAGGCGCCGCACCCGCTCCGGGTAGAGCTTGGCGTAGACCGCGCCCAGGTAGGTGCCGTACGAGTAACCGAAGTAGTTGATCCTCTTCGCGCCGAGTGCCCTGCGGATCGCGTCCATGTCCCGTACGGCGCTGACCGTGTCGATGTACGGCAGCACGCTCGCGTACTTCTTGCCGCACGCGGCGGCGAAGGACTTGGCGCGGGAGAGGTTGGCCCTCTCGGTCGCGGGCGTGCTCGGCACGGAGTCCGGGCGCACCGGGTCGAAGTGCCCCGGCTTGCAGTCGAGGGCGGGCCGGCTCGCGCCCACCCCGCGCGGGTCGAAGCCGATGACGTCGTACTGGGCCGCGACCGCCTCGGGCAGTGAGGAGGCGACGAACCCGGCCAGCGTCAGGCCGCTGCCGCCGGGGCCGCCGGGGTTGACCAGCAGCGGTCCCTGGTACGTCTTCGCGGTGTGCGGGACGCGCGACAACGCGAGCGTGATCCGCTTGCCGCCCGGCTTCGCGTGGTCGAGCGGCACCTTGAGGGACGCGCACTGGAGCGTCGGATAGTCGGTGGTGCCGCACTTCTTCCAGCTGGGCTTCGCGGCTTGGGCGGTGGGCGGGACGGTCGGGGTGCTCGCGTCGGCGGGGACGGCCGTGACGGTTCCGGCCATGACGACGGCGGCAGCGCACAGCACGGCTGCGCGTTTTCTCATGGAGTCCTCCCAGGACGGAGGGTCTTCGGGCCGCGAGGGTCACGGTCCCCGCCGCATCGTCCCGGAAAGAGCACCTGGAAGAGCACATTCTGCCAAGACTTGACCCAATTGGGCCGCGGTATGCGCTCGGATGATCTCAGAGCAGCGACAGCTGGGTCGGCTCGGACGGACCGGGTCGATCCGGCCCGGGCTCCCGGATCCGGCGCGGCATCCCCGCGCGCGTGGGACCGATGCCGTACTCCTCGGCCAGCTCGTGGACCTGACGGGTGATCCGGCGCTGGTACCACTTCGGTGCGTACGAGCCGTCCGCGTACAGCCGCTCGTACCGGTGCACCAGATGCGGGTGCTCCCGGGTCAGCCAGGCCATGAACCACTCGCGGGCGCCGGGCCGCAGATGCAGTACCAGCGGGGTGACCGAGGTGGCCCCGGACGCCGCGATGGCCCGCACGGTGTCCCGCAGCTGGGCCGGCTGGTCGCCCAGGAACGGGATCACCGGCGCCATCAGCACACCGCACTCGATGCCGTGCTCGCCCAGCGTCCGTACGACCTCCAGGCGCCGCTCCGGGGCGGGCGTGCCCGGCTCCACGGTGCGCCACAGCTCCGGGTCGGTGAAGCCGACCGAGACCGAGATGCCGACGTCCGTCACCTCGGCGGCCTGGACCAGCAGGTCGAGGTCGCGCAGGATCAGCGTGCCCTTCGTCAGGATCGAGAAGGGGTTGGCGTGGTCGCGCAGCGCGCCGATGATGCCCGGCATCAGGCGGTAGCGGCCCTCCGCGCGCTGGTAGCAGTCGACGTTCGTGCCCATCGCGATGTGCTCGCCCTGCCAGCGGGGGGAGCCGAGCTGGCGGCGCAGCAGCTGAGGCGCGTTCGTCTTGACCACGATCTGCGAGTCGAAGCCGAGGCCCGTGTCGAGGTCCAGGTAGCTGTGGGTCCTGCGGGCGAAGCAGTACACGCACGCGTGCGTGCAGCCCCGGTAGGGGTTGACCGTCCACTGGAAGGACATCCGGGAGACCGCCGGCACCCGGTTGATGATGGACCGGGCGCGGACCTCGTGGAAGGTGATCCCGCGGAACTCGGGCGTGTCGAACGTACGGGTGATCACCGCGTCGGCGCCGAACAACGCGGCGTCGGCCCGGCTGTGGTCGCCGGAGTCTGTGAGGTTCTCCCAGCGCATGAGGCCTCCTCGGTAGCACTGCTCCCCAGAATAGAACACTCGTTCGCATGATCGTGCAACGGTCGTTTCCGACCGCTTCCGGGACCCCGATTTGGGCGCCCGGGCACCGGGGTGGTTGGCTTGCCCCCACCCCCGAGAACTCAGGTCCTGGAGGACGTCAATGGCGCAGGTCGAGGCCACTACGGAGCGAGTCGTCGCGGCGGACGCGGAGAAGGTGTTCGACGCCCTCGCCGACTACACCGGCACGCGCGCGAAACTGCTGCCCGAGCAGTTCAGCGAGTACGAGGTGCGCGAGGGCGGCGACGGCGAGGGCACCCTCGTCCACTGGAAGCTCCAGGCCACCAGCAAGCGGGTGCGCGACTGCCTCCTGGAGGTCACCGAGCCCACCGACGGCGAGCTCGTCGAGAAGGACCGCAACTCCTCCATGGTCACCACCTGGCGGGTCACCCCGGCCGGTGAGGGCAGGTCCCGGGTCGTCGTCACCACGACCTGGCAGGGCGCCGGCGGTATCGGCGGCTTCTTCGAGAAGACCTTCGCGCCCAAGGGGCTCGGCCGGATCTACGACGCCGTGCTCGGCAGGCTGGCCGCCGAGGTCGAGAAGTAGACGCAACCCGCCGCTCGTGACCGGAGGTTGGCCCCCTCACCGGTTCGAGTGGATCTCCGTGCCCCCCGGCGTCACGCCGTAACTCGTCGCGCTTGCTCACAGTTGTCGCTTTACGCGGGAATTGTGCGGCAGCGCGACGAGGGGAGCGGCACGTGGGCGGGATCACTCTGGCGCAGGACGAACCGGCCGCGGCGCCCCCGCGGACTCCCGTCCCGCCACCGGACCCGGCCGCCGGACTGAGCCCACGCCGCGTGCGGTTGGTCTTCTTCGCACTCATGCTCGCGCTGCTGCTGGCGGCGCTGGAGCAGATGATCGTCGCCACCGCGCTGCCGAAGATCGTCGGCGAACTGCACGGCCTGGACAGGATGTCCTGGGCGATCACCGCCTACCTGCTCACCGCCACGATCGGACTGCCGGTCTACGGCAAGCTCGGCGACCTGTACGGCCGCAAGGGCGTCTTCCAGTTCGCGATCGTCGTCTTCGTCGTCGGCTCCGCCCTCGCGGGCCGCGCGCGGACCATGGACCAGCTGATCGCCTTCCGCGCGGTGCAGGGCGTCGGCGCGGGCGGGCTCATGACCGGCGTGCAGGCGATCATCGCGGACATCGTGCCGCCCCGGGAGCGCGGCCGTTTCCTGGGGCTGATCGGCGCCGCCTTCGGGCTCGCCTCCGTCGCCGGACCGCTGCTGGGCGGCTACTTCACCGACCACCTCTCCTGGCGGTGGTGCTTCTATGTCAACGTGCCCTTCGGCCTGCTCACCCTGGCCGTCGTCGCCGTCGTGCTGAAGCTGCCGAAGCCGACCGCGAAGCCGCGGCTGGACGTCCTCGGCGCGCTGCTGCTGGCCGCCGCCTCCACCTGCCTGGTCCTGCTGACCAGCTGGGGCGGCACCGAGTACGCCTGGGACTCGCGGGTCGTCCTCGGCCTCGGCGCGGGAGCGGCGGCGGCCACCGTGCTCTTCCTCGTCGCCGAGCGCTTCGCCCCTGAACCGCTCATCCCGCTCCGGCTGTTCCGGGACTCGGTCTTCAACGTCACCGCGCTGGTGGGCCTCGTGACCGGCGTCGCCCTGTTCGGCGCCGCCAGCTACCTGCCGACGTACCTGCAGATGGTCGACGGTGTCTCCGCCACCGAGTCCGGCCTGTTGATGCTGCCGATGATGGGCGGCATCGTCGGCGCGTCCGTCATCTCCGGACAGCTCGTCACCCGCACCGGGCGCTACAGGATCCACCCGGTCATCGGCGCCGCGCTGTCCGTGGCCGGCATGTGGCTGCTGTCGCGCCTCGACGCCGACACGCCCCGGCTGCACTACAGCGTCTGGATGGCCGTCCTCGGCGCCGGCATCGGCATGGTGATGCCGGTCCTCGTCCTCGCCGTGCAGAACTCCGTGCGCCCCGCCGACCTCGGCACCGCCACGAGCGCCCACAACTACTTCCGGCAGATCGGCGGCAGCGTCGGCGCCGCGGTCTTCGGCACCCTCTTCGCCGACCGGCTGGCCGACGCCCTGCGCGACCGGGTCCCCGCGCGCGCGGGCGCCGGGCTCCCCGACCCCGCGTCCCTCACCCCGCAGCTCGTCCACGCGCTGCCACCGGCGCTGCGCGACGGCTACATCCGGGCCTACGCCGACGCCATGCCGCGGATCTTCCTCCTCCTGGTGCCGGTGCTCGTCCTCGGCCTGCTCATCGCCTGCTTCCTCAAGGAGAAACCGCTGGTGTCCCACCACGCCGTCGAACAGGAGCCCGCGACCGTGAACGCGCCGGTCCCGCCGGCCCGTTCGTCCTACGCCGGCGCAGCCCCCGTGTGCGGCACGGTGCAGCACCCCGACGGCACCGTCGTGCCCCGCGCGGCGCTCACCCTGATCGACGGCTTCGGGCAGCAGACCGGGCGCGGCGCGAGCGGCGAGGACGGCCGGTACGCGCTGTCCGCGCCGGGCCCGGGGTCGTACGTCCTGATCGCCGCGGCGGGCGGGCACCAGCCGCAGGCGGTCTCCGTGACCGTCGGCGAACGCCCCGTCGAGATCGACGTCGTCCTCGGCGGCGCCGGACGCCTCGCGGGCAGCGTGCTGACCGCGGACGGCACCCCGGTGCGGGACGCCATCGTCACGCTCACCGACGTGCGCGGCGAGGTGGTGGCCACCGCCCGCAGCGGGCGCGAGGGCGGCTACCTCATCACCGAGCTGGTGGCCGGCGAGTACACCCTCGCCGCCGGCGCGCCCGCCTTCCGCCCGGCCGCGCTCCCCGTCACCGTCCAGGCGTCCCGGGAGACCCGCCAGGACATCGAGCTCACCGGCGGTGCCGTGCTGCGCGGCACCGTGCGGGCCACCGGCGGACGGCCCGTCGAGGACGCGCGCGTGACGCTGCTGGACGTGGCGGGCAACGTCGTGGACACCCGCACCACCGGCCCGGACGGAACCTTCCGGTTCGTCGACCTGGCCTCCGGCGAGTACACCGTCATCGCCGCGGGTTACCCGCCGGCCGCCACCGTCCTCCAGGTGACGGGCGGTGGCCGCGCCGAACGCGATCTCCAGCTGGCGCACGAGGACTGAGAACCCGTGGACGACCTCACTCCCCGCGTCCGTCGTCCCTGCTCAGGACGGGTACGCGGGGGTACGCGCCGGTGCGCTGCGGTGGGGCCGATTCCCGGGTTGCCGCACATCGTGACCGAGCGGCGCCGTACGGTGGTGACGGCAGCACAGATCTCGCGCGGCCGTGCGGAAAGAGGGCCTGGAGGCCCTGCGCGCGGGCCGGCATCTGCCATGGACCGTGGCACCGACAGGGAAGCTCCTTCCCGTCTCGGCGCCGGCAACGGCACGGCACGGGACACCGAGCCGGGGCGCATCCCGCTGGCCGTGGTCGTGGTGGACCGTGACGGCCTGGTGTCCCACTGGAGCAGCGGCGCCCGGCGCCTGTTCGCCGTCGCCGAGCAGGACGCGATCGGCAGGCCGGCGGCCGATCTGCTGCCCGTCTCCTGGGCGCTCCCCGAACACGACTTCAGGCCGGGGCCGAGGCCGTCGTAGGCCGCGTACGGTCCGCAGGAGGCGGGCTCCGCTCAGGTTCTCCTCGGGGCCTGCCCGCCGCAGTCCGCCCGCGTCCGCGGCGAGGACGAGCAGCCGCTCCCGTCCGGGGCCGACCAGCGGGTAGGCCCACCACAGGACGTCGACGCGGTCGCTCCCCGGCACGGTGAGCCGGGCGCGGCCCGCCGCCGGGTACGACAGCCGTCCGCCGAGGGACCCATCCGCGCCCTCAACACGCGCGGCGGCCGCAAGGACGACGTGGCCCTGCTGCCGGCCCGCCTCAACGGCATCACGCCCGACGACGTCGCCGAATGGCGGCTGCCCCTCGACCCGGCCCAGGCCGGCCGGGCCCGCGCGGTGGTCCGCGTGGCTGATGGCGGGCCGCACGGCGTGACCGCAGGGGCGGCCGGGGCCGCGGGGAACCCCCCAAAGCGCCGGGACGTTGCCAACAGGCGCCCTCGTCAACGTGATTGTTGTCGTTCCTGTCAGCGCGACCAACGCCATGGAGGTCCCCACCATGACCCCGACCCACCCCCGCCCGACCCGGCGTGCCGTGCTCGGCGGCGCGACCCTGGCCGCCCTGGCCGTGACGGTCGGCGCCGGTACGGCGAGCGCGACCCCGGACACGGCCTGGCCGACCCGGTTCCCGCTCCCGAACGGCTGGCTCCCCGAGGGCATCGCCATCGGCAGCAAGCCGTACGCCTACCTGGGATCGCGCGCCAACGGCGCCATCTACCGCACCGACCTGCGCACCGGTGAGGGCAAGGTCCTCTTCGCGGGCGGCACCGGCCTGATCTCGGTCGGCCTGAAGGTCGACGACCGCGCGGGCCTGCTGTACGTCGCCGGGAACACCGGTGTCGGCCGGGTCCACGACTCCCGCTCCGGTGAACTCCTCGCCACGTACCGACTGACCCCGGCCACCGGCCACTTCATCAACGACGTCACCCTGCTCGGCGACCGCGCCTGGTTCACCGACTCGCGCGACGCGGTGCTCCACAGCGTCCCGCGCGGCGGCCGGGCCGGCGCCGTCCGCGCCCTGCCGCTCACCGGCGACTGGACGCAGCTGCCCGACGTCAACAACGCCAACGGCATCGTCGGCACCCCGGACGGCCGCGGTCTGATCGTCGTCAAGAGCACGCCGGGCGAGCTGTACCACGTGAACCTCAGGACGGGACACGCCACCAGGATCACGCTGGCCGGCCAGGACACCGTCGTCAACGGCGACGGTCTGTGGCGCGTCGGCCGCACCCTGTACGTCGTACAGAACCGCCTGAACCTGGTCAGTGTCTGGGACCTCGACAGGACGGCCACCACGGCGACCCTGCGCAGGACGATCACCGACCCGCGCTTCGACGTGCCCACCACGGCCGCCCGCTTCGGCGACCGGCTGTACCTGGTCAACGCCCGCTTCACCACGACCCCGACGCCCGAGACGACGTACGACGCCGTCGCGGTCTCCCTCTGACCCCGCGCGAAGAGGCGGTTCGCCCTCCGGAGCCCGAGGGCGAACCGTCTCAGTGCCGGCCGTCAGCCGGTCGTGCGGCCGCGGCGGCAGGCCACCCGGCCCGCGCCCCGGCGCGGGTGCCCGCGCTTCCTGGCCGGTTCCGCCTGCGGCGCGTAACGTGACGGAGCATGAAGATCCTGATCAGCGCCGACATGGAGGGCGCCACCGGGGTGACCTGGCCGGCCGACGTGCTGCCGGGGACCCCGCAGTGGGAGCGGTGCCGCTCGATGTTCACCTCGGACGTCAACGCCGCCGTCCTCGGGTTCTTCGACGGCGGCGCCGACGAGGTCCTGATCAACGAGGCCCACTGGTCCATGCGCAACCTGCTCCTCGAACAGCTCGACGAGCGGGCCCAGATGCTCACCGGCCGCCACAAGTCGCTGTCCATGGTGGAGGGCGTGCAGCACGGCGACGTGGACGGCATCGCCTTCGTCGGCTACCACGCGGGCGCCGGCGCGGAGGGCGTCCTCGCGCACACCTACCTCGCCAACTCCGTCACCGGCGTGTGGCTGAACGACGTACGGGCGAGCGAGGGCCTGCTCAACGCCCATGTCGTCGCCGAGTACGGGGTGCCGGTCGTGCTGGTCACCGGAGACGACGTGGCCTGCGAGGACGCGCTCGGCTACGCCCCCGAGGCGCTGAAGGTCGCCGTCAAGGACCATGTGTCGCGCTATGCGGCCGTGTGCCGTACGCCGGCCAGGACCGCCGCCGACATCCGGGCGGCGGCCAAGGCGGCCACGGCCCTGGCGGTCCGTCAGGAACCGGTGCGGGGCGGACCGTTCACCGTGGCACTGGAGTTCGACGCCGAGCACCTGGCGATGGCCGCCACCGTCGTGCCGGGCGTGGCGCGGATCGGCGAGCGGAAGGTGGCGTACACCAGCGGCACCATGTACGAGGGGATCCGCACGTTCAAGGCGGTGACCACGATCGTCTCGGCCGCCGTGGAGGAGCAGTATGGCTGACCAGCAGGGACTGGACGAGGTCGTCGAGTTCACCTCCGGCCTCATCCGCATCGACACCGTCAATCGCGGCGGCGGTGACTGCCGGGAGCGCCCCGCCGCCGAGTACGCCGCCGAACGGCTCGCCGGGGCGGGCCTGGACCCCGTCCTGCTGGAACGCACCCGGGGCCGCACGAACGTCGTCGCCCGGATCGGGGGCACCGACCCGTCGGCGGACGCCCTGCTCGTCCACGGTCACCTGGACGTCGTGCCCGCCGAGGCCCGGGACTGGACCGTGCACCCCTTCTCCGGGGAGATCCGCGACGGGGTCGTGTGGGGCAGGGGCGCCGTCGACATGAAGAACATGGACGCGATGATCCTCGCCGTCGTCCGCGGCTGGTCCCGCCAGGGCGTACGGCCCCGGCGGGACCTCGTCGTCGCGTTCACCGCCGACGAGGAGGCCAGCGCCGAGGACGGCTCCGGATTCCTCGCCGACGAGCACCCCGGGCTGTTCGAGGGCTGCACGGAGGCCATCGGCGAGTCGGGGGCGTTCACCTTCCACGACGGGAGCGGGCGGGAGCTGTACCCGATCGCGGCCGGCGAGCGCGGAACCGCCTGGCTGAAGCTCACCGCACGCGGGCGGGCCGGCCACGGCTCCAAGGTGAACCGGGAGAACGCCGTGACCCGGCTCGCCGCCGCGATCACCCGGATCGGCGAGCACGAGTGGCCGCTCAGGCTCACCCCGACCGTGCGCGCCGCGCTCACCGAACTCGCCGCGCTGCACGGCCTCGACACCGGCCTCCACGACGTGGACGCGCTGCTCGACAAGCTCGGCCCGGCGGCGAAGCTCGTCGAGGCGACCGTCCGCAACAGCGCCAACCCGACCATGCTGGACGCCGGTTACAAGATCAACGTGGTTCCCGGGGAGGCCGTGGCGTATGTCGACGGACGCTGCCTCTTCGGCACCGAGGCCGAGTTCCGCGCCACCCTCGACGAACTCACCGGACCCGGCGTGGAGTGGGAGTTCGAGCACCGGGAGGTCGCCCTCCAGGCACCGCTGGACTCGACGACGTACGCGCGGATGCGGGCCGCCGTCGAGGAGTTCGCGCCCGCGGGGCACGTGGTGCCGTACTGCATGTCCGGCGGCACGGACGCCAAGCAGTTCTCACGGCTGGGGATCACCGGCTACGGCTTCACACCGCTGAGACTTCCCGAGGGCTTCGACCACCAGGCCCTCTTCCACGGGGTCGACGAACGGGTGCCCGTCGAGGCGCTGCACTTCGGCGTCCGTGTCCTCGACCGCTTCCTGCGCACGGCCTAGGCATCCGGGAGACGAAGTGCGGACGTTGGCGTACGGTTCCTGGCCCTCGCCCATCGACGCGGCGCTCGCCGCCGCGCACGACGGGCACCCCGAGTACGTGGGCTTCGTCGGTGACGAGGCCTGGTGGACCGAGCCCCGGCCCACCGAGGGCGGCCGGCGCACCCTGGTGCGCCGGCACGCCGACGGCACGCGCGAGCCGGTGCTGCCCGCCCCGTGGAACGTGCGCAGCCGGGTCATCGAGTACGGCGGCCATCCCTGGGCCGGAGCGGTGGTGGACGGCGAACCGCTCGTCGTCTTCGTGCACTTCGCCGACCAGCGCCTGTACCGCTGCCGGCCGGGCGGCGAACCGGTCCCGCTCACCCCTCTTTCCCCGGTCGGCGGCGGACTGCGCTGGGCGGAGCCGCAGCTGCGCCTCGCACACGGCGAAGTGTGGTGCGTGCTGGAGGAGTTCACCGGCGAGAGGCCCACCGACGTACGCCGGGTCCTGGCCGCCGTACCGCTGGACGGCTCGGCGGCCCGGGACCGGCACGGCGTCCGTGAACTCAGCGACGGCCGGCACCGGTTCGTCACCGGCGCCCGCCTCACGCCCGACGGGCGGCGGGCGGCCTGGCTCGCCTGGGACCACCCGCGCATGCCGTGGGACGGCACCGAGCTGATCGTCGCCGACGTCACGGACGACGGCACCTTCGGGCCGGCCCGGACGGTGGCCGGGGGACCGGAGGAGTCCGTCGCGCAGGCCGAATGGTCGGCGGACGGCCGTCTGCTGTACGCGAGCGACCGCACGGGCTGGTGGAACCTGTACCGCGACGGCGAACCGCTCTGCCCGCGCGAGGAGGAGTTCGGCGGACCCCTGTGGCAGCTCGGGTCCCGCTGGTTCGCCCCGCTGGAGGGCGGACTCGTCGCCGTCGTGCACGGCCGCGGCGCCACCACCCTCGGCGTGCTCGACCCGGAGACCGGCGAACTCGTCGACGCGGCCGGCCCCTGGACCGAGTTCACGCCCACCCTCGCGGCGCACGGCGACCGCGTGGTCACCGTCGGAGCCAGCCCGCGCAGCGCGTACGAGGTGGTCGAGCTGGACACCCGCACCGGCCGGGCCCGGGTGGTCGGAGCCCCGCACGACGACGCCGTGGACCCCGCCCACTACCCCGAACCGCAGATCCGCACTTTCACCGGGCCCGCCGGACGCGAGGTCCACGCCCACGTCTACCCGCCGCACCACCCCGGCTGCGCCGCGCCCGGCGGGGAACTGCCGCCGTACGTGGTGTGGGCACACGGCGGCCCCACCGGACGCGCACCGCTCGTCCTCGACCTCCAGATCGCCTACTTCACCTCACGCGGCATCGGGGTCGCCGAGGTCAACTACGGCGGCTCGACCGGCTATGGCCGGGCGTACCGCGACCTGCTGCGCGAGCAGTGGGGGGTGGTCGACGTCGAGGACTGCGCGGCCGTCGCGCTCGCGCTCGCCGACGAGGGCACCGCCGACCGCGACCGGCTGGCGATCCGCGGCGGCAGCGCGGGCGGCTGGACCGCGGCCGCCTCGCTCGTCGCGACCGACCTCTACGCCTGCGGCACGATCCTCTACCCGGTCCTCGACCTGGTCGGCTGGGGCGCGGGGCAGACCCACGACTTCGAGTCGCGGTACCTGGAGAGTCTCGTCGGACCTTACGACGAGGTCCCCGGCCGGTACGTGCAGCGCTCGCCCGCCGAGCACGCCGACCGGATCACCGCGCCCTTCGTCCTGATGCAGGGACTGGACGACGTGATCTGCCCGCCCGCGCAGTGCGAGGAGTTCCTCGCCCGGATGGCGGGCCGCCGGGTGCCGCACGCGTACCTCACGTTCGAGGGGGAGGGCCACGGGTTCCGGCGGGCGGAGACCATGATCCGCGTGCTGGAGTCCGAACTCTCCCTGTACGCCCAGGTGTTCGGGCTGAACCCGCCCGGCGTCCCGACACTGGAGCTCACCAGGTGAAGGAACTCGTCCGGCCGGTGCGGCTGGCCCCCGGCGCCCGGGTCGCCGTCGTCGCGCCCAGCGGGCCCGTCGCCGAGGAGCGGCTGGAGGCCGGTCTCGACGTACTGCGCGGCTGGGACCTCGACCCCATCGTGGCCCCCCATGTGCTGGACCGGCACGGTGAGTTCGCCTATCTGGCGGGTACGGACGCCGACCGGGCCGCCGACCTGCAGAGCGCGTGGTGCGACCCGGCCGTGGACGCGGTGCTGTGCGCGCGGGGCGGCTACGGGGCACAGCGGATGGCCGACCTGCTGGACTGGGAGGCGATGCGGGCGGCCGGGCCCAAGGTGTTCGTGGGCTTCAGCGACATCACCTCGCTCCACCAGGCGTTCGCCACCCGGCTGGGCCTGGTCACCCTGCACGGACCGGCGGCCGCCGGCGTCGACTTCATCAAGAACGCGGGGGCGCAGGAGCACCTCAGAGCCACGCTGCTGGCTCCGGAGACGGTCCGCACCCTCGTCTCCCGGGGCACCGCCCTGGTCCCCGGACGGGCCCGGGGGGTCACGCTGGGCGGCTGTCTGAGCATGCTCGCCTCCGACCTCGGTACCCCGCACGCCCGCACCACGGCACGCGGCGGGCTGCTGCTGATCGAGGACGTCGCCGAACAGGCGTACCGCGTCGACCGGATGCTGACCCAGCTGCTGCGCGGCGCCTGGCTCGACGGCGTCACGGGTATCGCGCTCGGCTCCTGGACCGACTGCGGTCCGTACGCCGACCTGCGGGCGGTCCTCGCCGACCGGCTCGGCGGCCTGGGCGTGCCCGTCCTGGAGGAGTTCGGGTTCGGGCACTGCGAGGGGGCGTCGACGGTTCCCTTCGGTGTCGCCGCCGAGCTCGACGCCGACGCGGGCACCTTGACGCTCGACGAACCGGCGCTGCGCTGATGCGGGCGGGTGAGCCGTAGGGTGGCGGGGTGCCTCACCATGTTTCCCGCTATCTCGCCGAAGGCCCGCGCGTGGGCCTGCGGCACTTCACCTACGAGGACGGCGCCGAGTTCACGGCCCGGGCCAGGGAGAGCAGGGAACTGCACCGGCCGTGGCTGTTTCCGCCGGACAGCCCCGGCGCGTACACCGCGTACGCGGGGCGGCTGATCGAGGATCCGGCCAAGGCCGGGTTCCTGGTGTGCGAGAAGGCACCGGAGCCGGGCGGAGCCGTCGCCGGGGCCATCGCCGGGTTCATCAACATCAACAACATCGTCCAGGGCGGATTCCAGTGCGGGGCGCTCGGCTACGGCGCGTTCGCGCACGCAGCCGGGCGCGGGCTGATGCGGGAGGGGCTCGACCTCGTGGTCGGGTACGCGTTCGGGCCGATGCGGCTGCACCGGCTGGAGATCAACGTGCAGCCCGGCAATGCCGCGTCCATCGCGCTGGCCAAGGCCTGCGGGTTCCGGCTGGAGGGCTTCTCGCCGGACATGATCTTCGTCGACGGGGCCTGGCGGGACCACGAGCGGTGGGCGATCACCGCCGAGATGCGGCCGGCCGGCTGATCGCCACGCGGCGACCGGGCACGGGACCGGAAGCGCGCCGCGACGCGGCGCCGGACCGGAAGCACGCCGCGACCCGGCGCCGGGCCGGAAAGCGCTACACGCCGCCGCGGTCCACGTACTCGTACACCGCCCCGTCCGGGTGCATCGCGATCAGGTTGCGGCCCGCCGGCGTCGCGACCGGGCCCGCGATGACACGGGCGCCGAGTTCCGTCAGCACCCGGTGCGCCTCGTCGACGTCCTTGACCGCGATCGTGGCGGCGACCTTGCGCAACACGTCCAGCTCGGCCTGGGGTCCGCTCATCAGCAGGAAGCAGCCGACCGCGGCGACCTGGACGCCGCCGCGTTCGAAGCGCAGGGCGGTGCCGCCCGCGAGCCGTTCGTAGAAGGGGACCGCGGTCTCCAGGTCGTCGACGCAGACGCGCAGCGTGGCTCCCAGAATGTCCATGCGGGAAAGCCTAGTTGGGGCCGGCGGGGCGCGGAGATCGTTTCACACGATCCCCTCTCCCCGACGGCAGGCGCCCCGCCGGAAGCGTTACGCGCCGGTGGCCGGGGGTACCCGGCGGCCATGGACCGCTTGGAGCAGCTGGACAAGCACCTGGTCGACGAGGTGGCGCAGGTCGCGCGCGAGACCATCCGCGAGGAACTGCGCGAACAGAGCCGCAAGCAGCGCCGTAGGGCCATGCTGTACGCCGCCTCCGGCACCGTCGCCCTGTACGCGGGCGCGGCCCTCGCGCTCGCCGCCGGACTGGCGCTCGCCCTCGTCCTGCCCGACTGGGCCGCCGCACTGATCACCGCGGCGATCCTCGGCGTCGTCGCCTACGTGCTGCGCGGCGCCGCCCGTCCCTCCGCGTCCCGGCCGTCGCACCCGCAGGGATCCGGCCCCACCGCGAGCGGTCACCGGCCGGGCGCCGGCGGCACGCTGCCGTCCGGCTCGCCGGGCGCCACCGACCTGTCGTACCCGCCGATGCCGCCCGTGGCTCCCCAGGTAGGCGCCCCGGCCCCCGGCGCGTCCGGGACCCCGGCCGCGCCGCGGCCCGACGGCAGCGTCCCCGAGCAGCCGCACCACCGGGCGTGACGCGTGGTGCGCCGCATCCGCGGGGGGCGGTTGCCGGCGGGCGGTTGCCAGCGTGACGGACGGTAACTCCGTTCCGGGCTTCGGGGACTTCGGGGGCCGCTTCGGGGGCTCTCGGGGGCCGGGGAAGCCCCCGGCCCCCGAGAGCCCCCGAGTCTCGTCGTCCGGCGGGTCCTCAGCCGCCCTGGAGCTGCGGCAGCACCTTCGTGCGGTAGAAGTCGAAGAAGCCGCGCAGGTCGGGGCCGATCTGGTTGACGTAGACGACGTCGAAGCCCGCGTCGGCGAACTGCTTGAGTTCCGCGACGTGTTCCTCCACGTCGTCGCCGCACACCCGGTTCTGGCGGACCATGTCCTCGGTGACCAGCGACTGCGCCTGCTCGAAGTGCTTGGGCGAGGGCAGCACCTGGCCCAGCTCGCCGGGCAGTTGCTCGTTGGCCCAGAGCCGGTGCACGGTCCGTACGGCCTCGTCCTTGTCGGTGTCGTAGCAGACCTTGGTGCCGCCGCTGACGAGCTTTCCGCCGCCTCCGCCCTTGCGGTACTGCTCCACCATCGCCGCGTCCGGCTGGATGGTGATGTAGCCGTCGGCCACCCGGGAGGCGAGCTGGGTGGCCGCGGGCCCGAAGCCGGAGACGTCGATCGGGACGGGCTCGTCGGGGACGGTGTACAGGCGGGCGTTCTCCACCGTGTAGTGCGTGCCGTGGTGGCTGACCTCCTCGCCGGTGAACAGCCGCCGCATCACCTGGATGGCCTCCTCCAGCATCTCCAGCCGGACGTGCGCGGGCGGCCAGGCGTCGCCCAGGATGTGCTCGTTGAGCGCCTCGCCGGTGCCGACGCCCAGCCGGAAACGGCCGTTCGTCATCACCGCGCTGGTCGCCGCGGCCTGCGCCACCACCGCCGGATGCATCCGTACGGTCGGGCAGGTCACCGCCGTCTCGATCGGCAGGGACACGGCCTCCGACAGGGCGCCGATCACCGACCAGACGAACGGGCTCTGGCCCTGCGCGTCGTTCCACGGGTGGTAGTGGTCGGAGATCCACAGGGCCTGGAACCCGGCCTGTTCGGCCATGCGCGCCTGCTCGACGAGCTCGGCGGGACCGTACTGCTCGCACGAGAGGAAGTAACCGTATTCGGGCATGGGGGGTGTGCCTCCACGGAGTGGGCGGGTGGTTCGCCGTCCCGGGTACCCGGCGGCCACGGCGGAAACCGGGCGAACACCGGCCGCGGCGGCGCCCCGGCGGACGTTTGGCTGACCTGACCAGGGGGACGCGGAAGTCTCCCGAGGTACGCGACAGCGCCGGAGGCGAACCGTGAGTCGACCCCGCATCGTGATCGCCGGTACCGGCTTCGCCGGGTACCGGACCGCCCGCGAGCTGTCCCGCGTGTCCCGGGGCAAGGCCGGGGAGGGACGCGGAGGACTCGACGGGCCCCGACCCGGGCTCCGAGCCCGCCGGCAGCCACCCGGGCCCCGAGCCCGCGAGAAACCAGCCGGGCCCTGAGCCCGCGAGAAACCAGCCGGGCCCTGAGCCCGCGAAGAACCAGCCGGGTCCCGAGCCCGTGAAGAACCAACCCGGCGGCGAACCCGCCGGGAACCAGGACAACACCGGCGGTGAGCCCGACCGGGCTCCCGGCCCCGTCAAGCGGACCGACGGCACACCTGACGTCACCCCCGCGGAAGGAGACTCATGAACACCGGTGAACTCGTCGAACTGGCCCAGCAGTTGCGCGTCGACAGCGTGCGCGCCTCGGCCGCCGCCGGCTCCGGGCACCCGACGTCCTCGATGTCCGCCGCCGACCTGATGGCCGTCCTCTTCGCCCACCACTTCCGCTACGACTTCGACCGCCCCGCCCACCCCGGCAACGACCGTTTCGTGTTGTCCAAGGGGCACGCCTCGCCCCTGCTGTACTCCGTCTACAAGGCGGTCGGCGCCGTCGACGACGAGGAACTGCTCACCTTCCGCACGCTCGGCAGCCGGCTCGAAGGGCACCCCACGCCCCGGCAACTGCCGTGGGTGGAGACGGCCACCGGCTCGCTCGGGCAGGGACTGCCGGTCGGCGTCGGCATCGCGCTGTCCGAGAAGCGGCTGGACCGCACCGGCTACCGCGTGTGGGTGCTGTGCGGCGACAGCGAGATGGCCGAGGGATCGGTGTGGGAGGCCGCCGAACAGGCCGGACACGAGCACCTCGACAACCTCACCGTCGTCGTCGACGTGAACCGGCTCGGCCAGCGCGGCGCGACCCGGCACGGCCACGACCTCGACGCCTACGCCCGCCGCTTCCAGGCCTTCGGCTGGCACACCGTCGAGGTGGACGGCCATGACGTCGACGCGATCGACCGGGCGTACGGCGAGGCCGTCTCCACCAAGGGCCAGCCGACCGCGATCCTCGCCCGCACCCTCAAGGGCAAGGGAGTCGCCGACGTCGAGGACCGCGAGGGCCTGCACGGCAAGCCGCTGAAGAACGCCGACGACGCGATCGCCGAACTCGGCGGGCCCCGCGACCTGCGCCTCCAGGTGAACGAGCCGCCGACCGTCCGCATGCTGCACGCCGTGCACGCCGGGAACCTCGAACTGCCCCGCTTCGACAAGGGCGGTGACGAGGTCGCCACCCGCAACGCCTTCGGGCAGGCGCTCGCCGCGCTCGGCACCGGACGCAGTGACGTCGTCGCCCTGGACGGCGAGGTCGGCGACTCCACGCGCGCGGAGTTCTTCGCCAAGGAACACCCCGACCGCTACTTCGAGTGCTACATCGCCGAGCAGCAGATGGTCGCCGTCGCCGTCGGACTCGCCGCGCGCGGCTGGGTGCCGTACGCCACCACCTTCGCGGCCTTCCTCACCCGCGCGTACGACTTCATCCGCATGGCGTCCATCAGCGGCTCCGGCATCAACCTGATCGGCTCTCACGCGGGTGTGGCGATCGGGCAGGACGGGCCCAGCCAGATGGGTCTGGAGGACCTGGCGATGATGCGGGCGGTGCACGGCTCGACCGTGCTGTACCCGTGCGACGCCAACCAGACGGCTCGTCTCGTCGCCGCGATGGCGGGTCTGGAGGGCGTCCGCTATCTGCGCACCTCGCGCGGCGAGAGCCCGGTGATCTACGGGCCCGACGAGGAGTTCCCGATCGGCGGCAGCAAGGTGCTGCGCTCCTCCGGGCAGGACCGGATGACGATCGTCGCCGCGGGCGTCACCGTGCACGAGGCACTGGCCGCCGCCGACGCGCTCGCGGGGGAGGGCATCAGCGTCCGGGTGATCGACCTGTACTCGGTCAAGCCCGTCGACCGGCCCACCCTGCGCCGGGCCGCCGAGGAGACCGGCTGCCTGCTGACCGTGGAGGACCACCACGAGGAGGGCGGCCTCGGCGACGCCGTCCTCGACGCGTTCGCCGACGGGCGGCCCGTGCCGCGTCTGGTGCGCCTGGCCGTCCGCTCGATGCCGGGCTCGGGATCCCCGGAGGAGCAGCTGCACGCCGCGGGCATCGACGCCGAGTCGATCGCGGCGGCCGGGAAGCTGTTGGTGGAGGAGGCGGTCGTGCGGTGAGCGGCGAGGGACCGCGCACCGTCCGTCGTGCGGTGAGCGGCGAGGGACCGCGCACCGTCCGGGCCGGCCGGCGCACGGTGCGGGTGCATCGCCCGGACAAAATCCTCTTCCCCGGGGGCGGCGGCGCGAAGGAGTACACCAAGGGCGACCTGGTCGACTACTACCGGTCCGTCGCCCCGTTCATGCTGCCGCACCTGCGGGGCCGCCCCCTGATGCTGGAGCGGCATCCGGACGGCGTCGGCGGCCCCCGGTTCATGCAGAAGAACACCCCGGACTCCTCCCCTGAGTGGATCACTCGCGTCGAGGTCGCCAAGGAGGGCGGCACCGTCCGCCACACCGTGTGCGACGACACCGCCACCCTGCTGTACCTCGCCGACCAGGCCGCCCTCACCCTGCACCGCTGGCTGTCCCGTGCCGGCCGCGTCGAGCGGCCGGACCGGATGGTCTTCGACCTCGACCCGCCCGGGGACTCCCGGGAGGACTTCGCGGTGGTACGGGAGACGGCTCTGCTGCTGGGTGAACTGCTCGACGAACTGCACCTGCCCTCGGCGCTGATGACCACCGGCTCACGGGGCCTGCACGTGGTGGTGCCGGTCGCCGGCCGCCATGACTTCGACGAGGTGCGGGAGTTCGCCCGGGAGGTGGCCGACACCCTCGTGGCCGGCCACCCCGGTCAACTCACCACCGCGGCCCGCAAGAAGGACCGCGGTGACCGGCTCTACCTGGACATCCAGCGCAACGCCTACGCCCAGACCGCGGTCGTCCCCTACACGGTCCGCGCCAGACCGGGCGCCCCGGTGGCCACCCCCCTCGCCTGGTCCCAGCTGGACGATCCCGGCCTGGACGCCCGGCGTTGGACCATCGCCGACGCTGTCGAGCAGGCCCGCACCGACCCGTGGGCCGATGTGATGCGCAGGGGCCGCGCCCTGGGACCGGCACGCCGCCGACTGAACGCGTTGATGCCACGCTGAAGGTTTGGCCAACGAACGAGCGGCCACCCGAAGTAAGAGGTGGCGATGTCGAACACAAAAAACACATCAGACGCACACGATTCACAGGGTCCCCCCGAAGGGGAGGAAAAGGACACAGGGGGGAGTGCGACGAGGAGACGACGCCCGCGCCCCATGGAGGTGCTGCGCGACGCGTGCACCCAGCTCGGGGAGCTGACCGGCATGTCCGCGGAGAACGTGTCGTCCTTCGAACAGACCGAGGACGGCTGGTCGCTCGAGGTCGAAGTCCTCGAACTGGCCCGCGTGCCCGACACGATGAGCCTGATGGCGACTTACCAGGTCGAGCTCGACCCGGAGGGCGAGCTCACCGGTTATCGGCGCGTTCGACGCTACGAACGCGGGCGGGCCGACCCCCACAGGTCCGGCGGCCGGTAGGGCCGCCCAGCTGAACAGCACCAACCCGCATACCAACCCGCATACCAACCCACAGACAAGGAGGCGCGGTCGACATGACCGTTGTCCCGGCTCAGCAGAGCGGCGGCGGAGGCGGCAGCAGTGGCCTCTACGACGTGCTGGAACTCGTCCTCGACAGGGGGCTTGTCATCGACGCGTTCGTACGGGTCTCCCTGGTCGGCATCGAGATCCTGAAGATCGACGTCCGGGTCGTGGTGGCCAGCGTGGACACGTATCTGCGCTTCGCCGAGGCGTGCAACCGGCTCGACCTGGAGGCAGGGCCGCGCAAGAGCCCCGGCCTGCCCGACATGGTCGGCCAGATCACCGAGTCCGGCGCCCGCGGCAAGTCCAAGGGCGCGCTCTCCGGTGCGGCCGACACCATCTCCGGCGCCTTCAAGCAGGCGCGCGAGGAGGGCCAGACCGAGTCCCGGCCCCGCGCCCGCAAGTCCACCGCCGCGCGCAGGAAGGACGAAGAGGAGTGAGCACCTACGTCTACGGCATCACGGCCTCGTCCCATCCCGGGCTGCCCGAGGGCATGGCGGGCGTCGGTGATCCGCCGCTTCCCGTGCGCATCCTGCGGGAGGGCGAGCTGGCGGCCGTCGTCAGCGACGCCCCCGAGGGGCTGCGGCCCAAGCGCAAGGACCTCCTCGCCCATCAGAACGTGCTGAGCGAGGTGGGCGCGGAGGGCTGCATCCTGCCCATGCGGTTCGGCAGCGTCGCCCCGGACGACGGCACGGTCACCGGGGTGCTCGCCGAGCGCGCCGACCACTACCAGGAGCGGCTGCGGACGCTCGACGGCAAGGTCGAGTACAACGTCAAGGCCACGCACGACGAAGAGGCCGTACTGCACCGCGTGATGTCCGAGAGCCCGGAGATCCGCGCCCTGACCGAGGCCAACCGGCAGTCGGGCGGCGGCAGTTACGAGCAGAAGCTGCAACTCGGCGAGATGGTCGTCGCCGCGGTCAAGGCCCGGGAGGCCGAGGACTCCGGCGAGGTGCAGCGTGCCCTGGAACCGCTCGCCGAGGCGATCAGCGTGGGCCCGGAGTCCAGCGGCTGGCTCGCCAACGTGTCGTTCCTGGTGGGCCGTGACTCGGCCGCGGAGTTCCTGAACGCGGTGGAGGAGATCCGCAAGGGTCATCCGCACCTCGAACTGCGCGTCAACGGCCCGCTGCCGCCGTACAGCTTCGTCGACCCCGGACCCGCCGAGCCGGCGGACAGCGCGGCCGGCCAGGGCCACGTGGAGGGATGAGGTGCGGTGGGACTCATCGGAGAGGTCCTCCTGCTGCCGTTCGCACCCGTGCGCGGCAGCGGCTGGGTGATCAGACAGGTACTGCGCGAGGCGGAACGCCTCTACTACGACCCGGCCACGGTCAGGGCCGAACTCGCTCAGCTGGAGGAGCGGTTGGAGGCGGGCGAGATAGACGAGGAGGAGTTCGACCGACAGGAGGACGACCTCCTCGACCGGCTGGAGATCGGCCTGCGCGGTGGCGCGGGGACAGGCGACGGGACGACACGATGAACCGAGTGGGACTGGGCCTCGCGATAGGGGCCGGCTACGTCCTCGGACGTACGAAGAAACTGAAACTGGCGGTCGCCGTCGGCACCTTCGTGGCGGGCAAGCGGATGAATCTGACTCCGAAGGCCGTCGCGGAACTGGTGTCCGGGCAGCTGAAGAACAATCCGCAGTTCAAGGAGATCGGGGACCAGCTCCGCGTCGACCTGCGCGGTGTCGGCAAGGCGGCCTCGGGCGCCATGGTCGAGCGGCAGATCGACGCCATCGCCGACCGGCTGCACGGCCGTACCGCCCAGGTCCGCGACCAGCTCTCGGGTGTGGTCCCGGACCTCGGGTCCAAGGACGACGACCGGGCCGAGGACGACGACCGGGCCGAGGACTTCGAGGACGAAGAGCCTCAGGAGGACTACGAGGAGCCCGAGGCCGAGCAGGCGGACGAGGCCGATGAGGAGCCCGAGCCCCGCCGTAGGCCGGCGGCCAAGAAGGCCCCGGCCAAGAGGGCCCCGGCCAAGGGGGAGCCCGCGAAGAAGACGGCGGCCAAGAAGACCGCGTCCAAGCGGACCGCCGGCAAGAAGACCGCCGCGGCCCGGGATGCCGGCCGCGGGACCCGGAACCGGCTCCCGAAGGGAGGCGGTGAGTGATGACCGAGGCACTCGGAGCGGCGCGGGGCGTCACCGACAAGGCGACGAAGAACAACCCCATCACGGACGTGGCCAAGAGCGAGGCCGCCGACCGGCTGAAGGCGGAGGTGCAGGAGTATCTCGCCGCCCAGGTCCAGCGCATGCTGGTCGGGGTCGGCCACAAGCTCGGCCAGACCACGGGGAAGCTGAACGACATCGCCGAGGGCAACAGCCCCGGCTTCGCCAAGCTCGCCCTCGACGGCGGCCGCAAGCTGGCCGAGGGCAAGGGGCCCGTGCGCAGCGCGGTGGAGCTCGGTGCCTCGCGGGCCAAGGACAAGGTGGTGAGCGCCTTCAAGGGCCTCGGCGGCGGCAAGGGCAAGAACAAGGGCGGGGCGGGCAAGAAGCCCACCGTCATCATGGAGTCCGTCGACGTGGGTGTGCCGCTGCGCACGGCCTACGACCAGTGGACCCAGTACCAGGACTTCAGCACCTTCGCGAAGGGCGTCAAGAGCGCGAACCGCGCCGACGACACGACCTCCGACTGGCAGATGAAGGTCTTCTGGTCCAACCGCAGCTGGAAGGCGAAGACCACCGAGCAGGTGCCGGACCACCGGATCTCCTGGACCTCGGAGGGCGCCAAGGGCACCACGAAGGGTGTCGTCACCTTCCACCGGCTCGCCGACAACCTCACCCGCGTGCTGCTGGTGATCGAGTACTACCCCAAGGGTCTGTTCGAGAAGACCGGCAACATATGGCGCGCCCAGGGCCGCCGGGCCCGGCTCGACCTCAAGAACTACGTCCGCTTCATCACGCTCAAGGGTGAGGCCGAGGACGGCTGGCGCGGCGAGATCCGCGACGGCGAGGTCGTCCGCGGCCACGACGAGGTCGTGGCCGAGGAGGAGGAGGCCGCCCAGGCGGAGGAGACGGACGAGGACACCGAGGACACCGAGGACGCCGAGGCGTACGAGGACGAGGAGGAAGAGGACGAGGGTCCCTACGCCGAGGACGAGACCGCGGAGGAGGGCGAGCAGGAGAAGGGCACCGAGGACGAGTACGACGAGTACGAGGACGAGGACGCCGAGGAGCCCGAGGCGGAGGCGGCGCAGGACGAGGAAGAGGAGTACGCCGACGCCGACCGCGGGAGCCGGCGATGAGCATGCCGAGCCGCCTGCCCGAGCCCTACGGGCAGGGCGGCGGCGCCAACCTCGCGGACATCCTGGAGCGCGTCCTCGACAAGGGCATCGTGATCGCCGGTGACATCCGCATCAACCTGCTCGACATCGAACTTCTCACGATCAAGCTGCGGCTGATCGTCGCCTCGGTGGACAAGGCGAAGGAGATGGGTATCGACTGGTGGGAGGACGACCCGGCGCTGTCCACCCGCGCCCGGCGCGACGAGCTCGCCCGGGAGAACGCCGAGCTGCGGGAACGGCTCGAGCGGCTGGAGCAGCTCGAGCCCTCCCGCGCCAAGGAGGAGGAGCCGTCATGACCGGACTGCGGTACGTGTATGCCGTCTGCCGCCCCTTCGGCTCCCCGTTGCAGTCCCAGCTGACGGGAGTGGCCGGCGATCCGCCCAGACTGCTGCGTCACCACGATCTGGTGGCCGTGGTCAGCCATGTGCCGGAGCGGGACTTCGCCGAGGAACCGCTCCGCCGTCATCTGGAGGACCTGGACTGGCTGACCGCGACCGCCCGCGCCCACCAGGGCGTGATCGACGCGCTCACCGTCGTCACCACCCCGCTGCCGCTGCGGCTGGGCACCGTCTTCCGCGACGACAGCGGGGTCCGCGTGATGATCGAGGAGCGTGAGGACGGCTTCCGGAGCACCCTCGACCGCCTGGAGGGGCGGGTCGAGTGGGGCGTCAAGGTGTACGCGGAGCCGCAGACCGCCGAGGAGAGCGGTCCTCCGGCGGAGAAGGCCGCGTCGGGCCGGGACTACCTGCGCCAGCGCCGCATGCGGGTGCGGACGCACGAGGACATGTGGCAGCAGGCGGAGGCCTTCGCCGGCCGGCTCCACGAGAGCCTCTCCGCGTTCGCCGAGGATTCCCGGCTGCACGCCCCCCAGAACCCCGCTCTCTCCGGTGCCTCGGGACAGAACGTGCTCAACGCGGCTTATCTCGTGCCGCGCTCCGATTCCGAGGAATTCGTGGAGATGGTGGACCGCACGAAGGACGAGGCCCCGGGAATGCGGGTGGAACTCACCGGTCCCTGGGCCGCCTATTCCTTCGCGGGGGAGGAGGGCCGGTGACGGTGATCGAGCGGCGTGAGGTCGCCCTGGTGGACCTCCTCGACCGGCTGCTGGCCGGCGGGGTCGTCATCACCGGCGACATCACCCTGCGCATCGCGGACGTCGACCTCGTCCGCATCGACCTGAACGCGCTGATCAGCTCGGTGAACGAACAGGTGCCGTCGCCGTGGGGAGAGTCGTCGTGAGCGAGCGCCGCAACCCGGTGGACCGCAACCGGCTGGACCTGGAGCCCGACACCGTCGAGCGGGACCTGGTCAAGCTGGTGCTGACCGTGGTGGAACTGCTGCGCCAGCTCATGGAGCGGCAGGCGCTGCGCCGGTTCGACGCGGGCGATCTCGACGAGGAGCAGGAGGAGCGCATCGGGCTCACCCTGATGCTGCTCGACGACCGCATGACCGAGCTGCGGGAGCGCTACGGACTGCGGCCGGAGGACCTGAATCTGGACCTCGGGCCGCTCGGACCGCTGCTTCCCCGGGAGTGATCCCGTGCCCCGGGTTCACTCCCGGGGCCCGCGGGTTCACCTCACCACCTGTACCAGCGACTCCTGCCCCCGCCCGAGGTCGTCCATTCCGGGGTGCCCGGAAGTACGGGATCAGGCTTCCTTCCGGCACAGGATCTCTCCGTGGAGGACACTGAACCACCCGTCCTCCCGCGTCCCCCACTCCCGCCACGCCGCTGAGACGGCCCGCAGTCGCTCCGCCGTCGCGTGCCCGCCCGTCACGGCCCGTTCGGCGTAGGTGGAGGCCATCGTGCGGTCCGCCCACAGGCCGCTCCACCAGGCCCGCTCACCGGCGGTGGCGAAGGTCCAGGTGCCGGAGGTCGCCCTGACGTCCGTCAGGCCCGCTCGCAGCGCCCATGCCTTCAGCCGGCGCCCGGCGTCCGGCTCGCCGCCGTTGGCGCGGGCCACCCGGCGGTACAGGTCCAGCCAGTCGTCCATTCCGGGGGAGCCGGGATACCAGGTCATCGCCGCGTAGTCCGAATCGCGGACGGCGATGAGACCGCCGGGCGCGGTGACCCGCCGCATCTCGCGCAGCGCCCGCACCGGGTCGCCGACGTGCTGGAGCACCTGATGGGCGTGGACCACGCAGAAGGTGTCGTCCGGGAAGTCCAGCGCGTGCACGTCGGCGACCGCGAAGTCGACGTTCGTCAGACCGCGTCCGGCGGCCGTGGCCCGGGCCTGGTCCAGGATGCCCGGCGCCTGGTCGACGCCGGTGACGTGCCCGTCGGGGACCAGTTCCGCCAGGTCGGCGGTGATCGTGCCGGGTCCGCAGCCGATGTCCAGGACCCGCATGTGCGGTCGCAGTGAACCGAGCAGGTATCCCGCCGAGTTGGCGGCGGTGCGCCAGGTGTGCGACCGCAGCACCGACTCGTGGTGCCCGTGCGTGTAGACGGCGGTCTCCCGTACCTCGGACATGGCTGGTCCCCTCTCGGTGTACCGGCGCACAAGGGCCGTGCGGCCCCTGAGGCGATACGGATCACCGTACGCGCGCATGTCGCATGCTGAGACCAGGTGTCTTGCGATACGGACTGACGGAGGGTCAGGTGGCGGGCCGCGGCCGGTAGACGGTGAGTGCCTGCGGCAGCTTCTCCAGCGTCACCTCGCCCGCCACCTCGGTGACCTCGCCGTCGTACGCCAGCAGCGTGCCCGGTGCGACGCCCGCCAGGTGGAGACGGCCGACCTGGACCGCCGCGTGGGCCGGGGAGCGGGTCAGCGGTCCGGCGAGGGCGGCGGCGAGCAGCCGCGCGGCGGGCCGGCGCCCGCCGTGCACGACCCGGACGTCGAGCTGACCGTCCGCCAGGTCGAGCCGGCGGCCGGGCGCGAGACCCATCCGGTGGTACGTGCCGTTGCCGACGAACACCAGCCACAGCGGCCGCGGTTCGCCGCGGAACCGGGCCTCCAGCGGATGCCGGTCGGCGCGCACCACCCGCAGCGCCGCGAGCACCCCGGCCGGCCAGCCGCCGATCCGGGACGACCAGCGCTCCCGCTCGCGCACCAGCTCGGGATACACGCCCAGGCTGAAGGTGTTGAGGAAGATGCCCTCCTGCGGGCCGCTGGTGAACCGGCCCACGTCCACCCGCACGCCCTCGCCCTCCTGGACGGCCCGGCTCAGATCGCGGACCCCCTCCACGCCGAGGTCGTAGGCGAAGTGGTTCAGCGTGCCGCCGGGCAGCACCGCGAGGGGCAGGCCGTGGCGCAGGGCGATCCCGGCGGCGGTGTTGACCGTGCCGTCGCCGCCGCACACCCCGAGCACCCGGGCCCGGGCCGCCGCCTTCTCCAGCTCCGCCGGTACGTCGGCCGGCTCGCACTCCACGATCTCGGCCGCGGGCAGGCCCGCGCGCAGCGCGCGGACCCGGTCGGCGGTGCCCGAGCCGGTGTTCGCGACCATCACCAGCCCCTCGCCGTCCGGCAGCGCGGGCACCTCCGGGTGCGGCCGGGCCGACGGCAGGACCTGCGCCCGGGTCGGCACCAGACGCCGTACGGCGAACGCGGCGCCGACGCCCAGCGCGGCACCGGCCAGCACGTCGCTCGGGAAGTGGACGCCGGTGTAGACACGGGAGGCGGCCACCGAGAACGCGACCGGCGCCACCGCCGCGCCCCAGGCCGGCGACTCCAGGGCGACCCCGGCCGCGAACGCGGCGGCGGAGGCGGAGTGACCGGACGGGAACGACGTGGTGATCGGCTGCCGCTTCAGCTGCCGGCCCAGCGGAACCGGGTCCAGCACGGGCCGCGTCCGGCGCACCGACCGCTTGCCGAGGGTGTTGATGGCCAGGGAGGCCAGGCTCAGCGAGGCCAGGCCCCGCGCGGCGGCCCGGCGGGCGCGCGGGGTGCGGCTCGCGGCCATCGCGGCCGCCGTCGCGAACCACAGCACCCCGTGGTTGGCGCTCCGGCTCAGCCGCGGCAGGACGCGCTCCGCGCCGGGCCAGTGACGTTCGGCGGCGAACTCGAAGAGCCGGCAGTCCAGGGCCAGCAGCCGGTCGCGCAGGGCGTGGGGGCCGGGCTTCAGGGCGGTGAGGTCGACGTCGGGTTTCATGCCGTGCGTGTACCCCGGCCGGCACGGAACCTGTACGGCCCCACACGCGCTGTCACGGCACCGTCCGGGTGCCGGACCGGTGGGAAATCCGCTTGTCGGAGCGGTCCGGCGACCGCAGACTGGCTTCCCATGGGACACCTGGAAGCAGCGCACCTCGAGTACTACCTCCCCGACGGGAGGGCACTGCTCGGCGATGTGTCCTTCAGGGTCGGCGAAGGGGCCGTCGTGGCCCTCGTCGGACCCAACGGCGCCGGCAAGACGACCCTGCTGCGGATGGTCGCCGGCGAGCTGAAACCGCACGGCGGGACGGTCACCGTCAGCGGCGGCCTCGGCGTGATGCGCCAGTTCGTGGGATCCGTACGGGACGAGACGACCGTACGGGACCTGCTGGTGTCCGTGGCGCCGCCGCGGATCCGTGAGGCGGCCCAGGCCGTCGACAAGGCCGAGCACGCCCTGATGACCGTCGACGACGAGGCCGCCCAGCTGACGTACGCGCAGGCCCTGTCCGACTGGGCCGAGGTGCGCGGCTACGAGGCGGAGACGCTGTGGGACATGTGCACCACGGCCGCGCTCGGCGTGCCGTACGAGAAGGCGCAGTGGCGCCAGGTGCGCACCCTGTCCGGTGGCGAGCAGAAGCGTCTGGTGCTGGAGGCGCTGCTGCGCGGCACCGACGAGGTACTGCTGCTGGACGAGCCCGACAACTACCTCGACGTGCCCGGCAAGCGCTGGCTGGAGGAGCGCCTCAAGGAGACCCGCAAGACGGTCCTGTTCGTCTCCCACGACCGTGAACTCCTCGCCCGCGCAGCCGAGAAGATCGTCTCCGTCGAGCCGGGCCCCGCGGGTGCCGACGCCTGGGTGCACGGCGGCGGCTTCGCCACGTACCACGAGGCCCGGCGTGAACGCTTCGCCCGCTTCGAGGAGTTGCGCCGCCGCTGGGACGAGAAGCACGCCCAGCTGAAGAAGCTCGTCCTGAACCTCCGTCAGGCGGCCAGCATCAGCCACGAGCTGGCCTCCCGCTACCAGGCCGCCCAGACCCGGCTGCGCAAGTTCGAGGAGGCGGGCCCGCCGCCGGAGCCGCCGCGCGAGCAGGACATCAGGATGCGCCTGAAGGGCGGCCGTACCGGGGTGCGGGCCGTCACCTGCGAAGGCCTCGAACTGACCGGCCTGATGAACCCGTTCGACCTGGAGGTCTTCTACGGCGAGCGGGTCGCCGTCCTCGGCTCCAACGGCTCCGGCAAGTCGCACTTCCTGCGGCTGCTGGCCGGCGAGGACGTGGCCCACACGGGGATGTGGAAGCTCGGCGCGCGCGTGGTGCCGGGACACTTCGCCCAGACGCACGCCCACCCCGAGCTGCAAGCCCGCACCCTCCTGGACATCCTGTGGAAGGAACACGCCCAGGACCGGGGCGCCGCGATGTCCCGGCTGCGCCGCTACGAGCTGACGAACCAGGCCGAGCAGACCTTCGAGCGGCTCTCCGGCGGCCAGCAGGCCCGCTTCCAGATCCTCCTGCTGGAGCTCCAGGGCGTCACGGCCCTGCTGCTCGACGAGCCCACCGACAACCTCGACCTGGAGTCCGCCGAAGCCCTCCAGGAGGGCCTGGAAGCCTTCGACGGCACGGTCCTCGCGGTCACCCACGACCGCTGGTTCGCCCGCTCCTTCGACCGCTACCTGGTCTTCGGCAGCGACGGCCGGGTCCGCGAGACGGCGGAGCCGGTCTGGGACGAACGACGGGTGGAACGGGCCCGGTGACCCGAGGACCACGCCGAACAGGCCGAGGCTGAGCAGGGCGGTGCCGGTCAGGTCGAGCTTGGTGCCGGCGCCCCGGCTTT
>NZ_JBSFTY010000019.1:0-105236 GCF_053591515.1 Streptomyces sp. NPDC003011 | reverse complement strand
CCACTGTCCGGGAAACCCCGTCACCCGGTCATGAGCCCCACCAGCCCCATCCGCAGCGCAGCGCTGCGCGCAGCGCCCAGTGTGTCTGTGCGGGCGGGCCTCAGCCGATCGGCGCGTACAGCACGCCCAGCTTGTCGATCTCCTCGCCTCCCCGCCCCGTGAAGCCGACGATCTGCCGGCCGGCCGGGGCCGTGAAGGTCTTCGTGTCCGTGGTCGCCGTACCGGTGGACAGGGTGCGGCCCTTGTCCGTGGTGAACGCCGCCGAGAAGATCCGCGTGCGGCCGTCCTTCTGGCCCCGGGTCAGCTTCACCGACGTCAGGTGTTCACCGGGAGCGAGGGTCAGGGCCGCCGCGGTGCCGCCGGTGCCGCCGTGGGAGAGGACCGTACCGCCGTCGAGCGTGAGGGAGACGCCGTCCAGGCGGGAGCCGCCGCGCAGGGTCAGGGTGCGGGGGGAGGGGGCCGCGGGCAGGTCGTCGGCGTCGTTGAACGCGGTGCCGTGCGGGCCGCCGAAGAAGTCGCTCGCCCGCAGGGACGAGTTGAGGGTGTAGGAGAAGTCGACCGTGTGCGGGAAGTGGTCGGACAGGTGGGCGCCGGAGGAGTCCAGGAAGGACGCCCACTCGTTGTGGTAGCGGGTGGCGTCCAGGGTCAGCAGCTTGCTGCCGCGGTAGAGGATCTTGTCGACGACCTCGCAGTCGTCGGTGGGCGCCGTCGCCGGGCACAGCAGCGCGTCCGCGCCCGCGGCCGGCGGCGTGCCGCCCTTCACCAACTGCACCCAGGCGTCCGTCAGCCCGTTCTCCGCGGCCAGGGTGCGGATGTTGTCGCCGGTGCGGGTGTACCGCGTGTTCGTGTCCCCCATGACGACCACCGCGTTGCCCGCCGAGTTCGCCCGGATGAAGTCGGAGAGCTGCTGCACGTTGGCGCGGCGCGCCGCCAGCGCGTCGTCCGTCGCGTCGGCGTTGGTGTGGACGTTGTAGAGGTCGACGAAGACCCCCTCGGCGATCCGCACCCGCGCCAGCGAGAAGCCCTTCGGCGTCAGGCAGTTGGTGCCCGTGCAGGCGTTCCACTTCACCCGCTCGAAGTCCTCGAAGGGGACGTCGGAGAGGGTGTTGAGGCCGTCGCCGAACGGCACGCCGCCGCTCGTCGCGGTGCGGTACGGGTGGTCGTCCCCCGCGTACAGCGCCGCGTGGTAGTTGAAGTCCTCCTGGACGTTCACGATGTCGTACGCCGCCAGCCGCGGGGAGATCAGCGGCGTGTTCGTCTCCGGACTGCCCGAACTCAGGCCTTCCGGGAGGCCCGCGACGTTGTACGTCAGCACGTTGAACGAGCCGGTGGCGGCGGCCGCGGGAGTCGCGCCGGTGGCGGCGAGGCCGGTGACGGCCAGCGTGGCGGCCGCGAGGGCGCCGAGGAGTCTTCTCATGGGGGTGTCTCTCCGGTGGGAGGAAGCGGGGAACGGAAGGTGAACGCTGCTCAGGTTCACCGCCGACCAGTGTGGCGGGCAAGGGCCGTCGGGGAAACAGTGAGCGACGAGGTGACCCGCCGTGCCCAGGTCGGCCACCGCTCACCCGCCGGTCGTACGCGGTTCATGTTCCGCCTCGATCCTCCACACGCGGCGCGCACGTGCCGCGGAAGGCAGCGACAGCCAGAAGGCGGCGCATCATGGGACACGGGCATCACCATCACCATGGACATGAGCACGGTCATGAGCACGATCACGGGCCGGGGGCGGCCACGCCGCTGCCCGCCGCGTTCGACACGTCCGTGCCCGACGAGGCCCTGACCCCCGAGCAGCAGTCCCGCCGCTCCCTGCTCCGCCGCGCGGGCCTCCTCGGCGCGGGCCTGGCGGCGGGCGGGGCGCTGACCGGCGCGGCCGGGGCGGCCGCTCCGGCGTACGCCGCCTCCAACGGCCGCCGCACCGACGGCTTCCTGTGGCTGGCCGGCGACCACCACATCCACACCCAGTACAGCAGCGACGGCAAGTACCGCGTCGTCGACCAGGTCCGCCAGGGCGCCAAGCACGGCATGGACTGGCTGGTCATCACCGACCATGGCAGCGCCACCCACGCCAGGATCGGCGTGGACAAGGTCAACCCGGACATCAAGGCGGCCCGTTCGGCGCACGAGGACACCCTCGTCTTCCAGGGCCTGGAGTGGAACATCCCGGGCGCCGAGCACGGCACCGTCTTCGTCCACCCGGGAAAGAACGAGGTCTCCGTCCTCAAGCAGTTCGAGACCGACTACGACGGCAGCGTCAAGGGCGCCTCCGACTCCACGCCCGCCAACGAGGCCCTCGCCGTCGCGGGCCTGGCCTTCCTCGGTGACCAGGTGCGCCGCCGCACGGTCAAGGACGCGCTGATGCTGGCCAACCACCCCGCGCGGCGCGGTGTCGACTCGCCGCACGAGATCCGCGCCTGGCGGGACGCGACGCCCGCGAGCCACCAGATCGCCGTCGGCTTCGAGGGCGCCCCCGGCCACCAGGCGGCCGGCCTGCCCGCCCCCATGGGACCGGCCCGGGCCCGCGGCATCTACGACAACAGCCCGAGCGCCAACTCCTTCGCCGGCTACCCGCTGGAGAGCTACCGCACCTGGGGCGGCTTCGACTGGATGACCGCCACCGTCGGCGGCCTGTGGGACAGCCTGATCGCCGAGGGCAAGCCCTGGTGGATCACCGCCAACTCCGACTCCCACCAGGTGTACGCCGACACCGCCGTACGCGGCCCGGGCGGTGACTTCAACGCCGACGGCCGCTACCAGGACCCGGTCTACGGCGGACGGATCGACATCACGCAGGGCGACTACTGGCCCGGCCAGTACAGCCGCACCCATGTCGGCGCCGACGGCTTCTCCTACGCCGCCGTCATGGACGGCATCCGCGCCGGCCGCATCTGGGTCGACCACGGGCAGCTGGTCAGCGGCCTCGACGTCCGCGTGTCCGGCGGCAGCCGCTGGGCCACCCTCGGCGGTGCCCTGCACGTCAAGAAGGGCACGAAGGTCACGCTGACCGTCGACGTGGCACTGGCCGGCGGCCCCAACTGGGCGGGTTTCGTGCCCCAGCTGGCCCGCGTGGACGTCATCCAGGGCGATGTCACCGGTCCGGTCTCCGACCGGGACACGTTCACCGCGCCGACGGCGAAGGTCGTCCGGACGTACGAGGTGGACAAGCCGGCCGGCGTGGTCCGGCTCACCTACGAACTCGGCCGGGTGGACCGGCCGTTGTACGTCCGGCTGCGCGGCAGCGACGGCAACCGGTCCGCCGTCGGCGCGCGGGGCGCGGCCGTCGACCCGGCCGGCCCGGCCATCGACGTCGTCGGTGACGCCGACCCGTGGCGCGACCTGTGGTTCTACACCAACCCCGTGTGGGTCCTGCCGTCATGACGCCGTACGCCGTCACCGTGGACGCCGGGGCCGGCGACCTGCGCGTGGCCGACCGTCAGCTCCACACACTGGCGGCCGAACTCGCCCTCCCGGACGGAGTGTTCGGCTGCACGCACCTGGTGCGCGGCGACCGGCCGCGCGTCGCCCTGTCGTTCACCCTGCCGTCCGAGCCGCTCCCGCACACCGCCCGGGAGCGGCTCACCGCCCTGGGGTACGAGGTGTCGCCCGGCGTCCCCGACGCGGCGGGCCGCGCGGTGCTCTACCCGGGAGTGTCCTGCCTCACCGGCACCCTGACGGTCGCGGACGTGCTCGCGCGCTCGGCGATCGACCGGGTGACGGTACTGGGCGCGCCCGGCGAGCCGGACCCCGACGCCCGCCTGGTGACGTGGGACCACGTCCGCCCGCAGTGGCAGGCGGGCGAACTGGTGCTGTCCGCCCTGCCCGCCGCGGGCGGCACGCTGGTCCCGTTCGAGGTCCCGGCCCCGACACCGTGCTGCGCGGACCACTGACGATCCGGCGTGCGTGAAGGGGCCGCGGGGCGGGCGGGGTGAGGGTGAAGGGGGCGCGGGGCGGGGCGACATGAGCGCGGAGGGGGCGGGGGCGGACGGCACGAGAGGCACTGGCAACGAGGCCGACCGCCGCCCGCGCCTCACACCCCACGGCCTTGCGGCCCCTGCACCCCACGGCCTCGCGGCCCCTGCACCCCACGGCCTTGCGGCCCCTGCACCCCACGGCCTCGCGGCCCCCGCACCCCACGGCCTCGCGCCTTCGCGCCTCGCGGCTTTCCCGCCTTGCGGCCTCGCGGCCGTGTCCCTCGTCCCGCGGACCCCGGGCCCTTCGGTTCCGCTGGACGTGCCTCACGGGAGCACCGTAACGGCGGACGGCCCGCCGCGAGGGCGGAACCCGCCCGGCCGTCGCCGTCGGCGGTGCCGCCGCGCGCCCACCACGTGCCTCCGGCACGCCAACTCCGTTGCCCGGCAGGGGAGTCGTAAAGTGGCCGGGACCGGGACACGGGGAAGGGGGACGCGTGGCGTACGAGGCGCAGCGCGAGGAGGAAGCGGGCGGGCCGCACACCGGACCGCCGCGCCAGGGGACCGGAGAGCCCGCGAAGCCCGGCCCGCCGCGCCCGTTGTGGCGGCGGCGCAACTTCGCGGTCTTCTGGGCCGCGCAGACCCTCTCCGTCCTCGGCGACTCCTTCGCCCTGATCGCCCTGCCCCTGCTGGTCCTCCACGCCACCGGCTCCCTCGCCCGGATGGGCCTGCTGACGGCGGTCGGCGGGGCGGCCTCCGTGCTGGCGGCCGTGTTCGCCGGCGCCCTGGTGGACCGGGTCGACCGCCGCCGGCTGCTCATCGCCTGCGACCTGGTCCGCATGGTGCTGTACGGCGTGATCCCGCTGGTGTGGCTGTTCGGGCCGCAGGTCTGGCTGCTGTACGTGGTGCTGCCGCTGTGCGAGGCCGTCGGCATGCTGTTCGCCGTCGGCTACGTCACCGTCGTCCGCAGCCTGGTCGGCACCGCCCACCTCACCGAGGCCAACGGCCGGCTCAACGCGACCGCCGCCGCGGCCGGGGTGCTCGGACCGCTGGGCGCGGGCATCGTGGCCGCCTGGACCGGCCCGGCCGCCGCGGTCGGCGTGGACGCGGCCAGCTTCGGCGTGTCGGCCCTGTGCATGGTCTTCGTACGGTTCGCCGGGCGCGCGGGGGACGACGACACCGTCCCGGCACGCCGGACGGGCCTGTGGCAGGACCTGCGCACCGGGGTCGCCTTCCTCTACGGCCATCCGGTGCTGCGCTCGCTGACCGCCCTGCTGTTCCTCTTCAGCTTCCTCACCCTCGGCCTGACCGACCTGGTCATCTACCACCTCAAGCACGACCTCGGCCAGGACGACGGCACGGTCGGCACCGTGCTGGCGGTCGGCGCGCTAGGCACGATCACCGGCGCCCTGCTGGTGGCCCGGGTGCGCCGCCGGTTCGGGTTCGGCCCGACCTGGACCGGCGCGGTCGCGGTGTGCGGGCTCGCGTTCGCCGGCCTGGGCTGGGCCCGGGACGTCCCCGTCGTCGCGGCCCTGAGCGCGGCCTTCCTCGGCTGTGCCGGCATGGCGGGCGTCTGCTCGATGTCCCTGCGCCAGGAGGTGACCCCGGAGCCCCTCCTCGGCCGTGTCACCTCCGCCTTCTGGACCCTCCAGTACTCCGCGGCCCCGATCGGCGCGGCCGTCCTGACCTGGGCCGCGGACCGCCGGGGCACGGCCCCGGTCGGCCTGGTCGCCGGCGCCTGCTGCGTCCTGATCGCGGTGGCCGCGCTGTTCACCCCGATCCGACGGTCGGGCCGGGGATGAGCCGCCTCCCCGGCACCCGGCCGCAGCCACGATCACCACCAGGCCCCGGCCGCCGACGTGAGCCGGAGAGCGCCGAGGCCGCGGCCGTCCCGCGGTCACCCGGTACTGGGCCCGCTGCGCGCCTGCGGGGCTCTTCCGCGCGGGATACCAGAGCTGGACCACGACCGTGCGCCGGTCGTGCGGGTTGGCCGTGCATGTCTCGGGGCGGCGTGGGTCGGTCCACTGCACCATTCGGGTGCCGACCGCGAAACGGCCCGACGGCTCGGGGAACACGGGCGCAGGAAAGGCCCGGGCGGCCACCGGACCCGTGGCCGTCAAGCCGAGGCAGGCCACCGACCCCGGCCACGCCAGCCACCATCGGTCCCGCCGCGCCGGCCAGCCGGCCGGTACGGCACCACACCCACCACCCGCGCCGTTCGGTCGAGCAGGGCGAGGAGTTCACCGGGGGAGATAGTGCGGCCGGCCGGCTGGGGCCGGCCGGCCGCGGGCACCTCACGACCGTCGCGGGGTGTCGGTCAATCGGTCAATGGATCAACCGATCTCGGAGTGGGAGTGACCGGTCGCCGAGAAGACGAACGAGAACTCCGCCGGCTCGGCCCGCAGGAAGTACTGCGGCAGCGGGCCGGGACCACAGGACTGCGAACCGATGCCGTGCTGGCCGTGGTCGAGGTTGACCCACACCGTGTCGCCGGCCGTGAGGTCGGTGAGGTGGGCCGCCGCGTCCAGCTGCTCGGTCGTCCAGCGCCGGGCGGTGAACCAGAACTCCGGGTCGCCCTCGATCCGCAGCCCGCCGAGCTCCGCCCAGCGGACGTCGGCCCGGGCGCCGTTCTCCTGCGGACGGACGTACGGCGTCTGCAGATTGTCGACCGTCGACTGCCAACGGCCGACCATCGACGCCGACCTGGTGTCCGGATACGCCTCGCCGGGACCGCCGCCGAACCACGTCACGGCGTCCGCTCGTGCGAGCCCGAGCCGGATACCGAGCCGCGGCAGCGGCAGCGTCCAGTCGCCCTCCGGCACCACGGACACGGTCAGCCGCAGCCGGTCGCCGTCCGAGGTCCACCGGTAGACCGTGTTCAGGCCGAGCTCGCGGGCGGCGGGCGCCACCCGGGTCCGTACCGTCAGCGCGTCCTCGCTCGACTCCACCGCGTCAAGACGGTGTCGCATCCGGTGCAGGCCCAGCGTCCGCCACAGCACGCCGTAACGGGTGTCGCTCTGCCACTCGGCGCCGGCGTCGTTGTCGGTGGGCGCCCGCCACACGTCCAGCTTCAGACCGTCGACGGACACCCCGCCGATGGTCCTCAGCGCACCCGTGCGGGCGTCGAAGGACGCCGGGCCGAGCGTGATCAGCCGCTCGCCGGCCACGGGCCGTTCGGTGGCGGCGACGGCCGGCACCGGGCGCGCGGCCACCGGGAACTGGCCCCAGGCGACCACGTGGTCCTGCGCCGCCCACGCGGTGTCGGCCACCAGCTGGGCCCGTACCGTCCACCCGGACTCGCCGCCGCGCGCCTCGGCGGGCGGCTCCGGCAGCTTCACCTCCGCCGACTCGCCCGGTGCCAGCGCGGGCACGTTCAGCGTCCCGGCCCCGACCGTGTCGCCGTCCACCTGGTACGACCACGTGAAGACCAGCCCGGACAGGTCGGCGAAGTCGTACCGGTTGGTCACCCGTACGGTGCCCGCCGTGCCGTCGCCCTCGATCCGGACCGGCTCGATGACCTTCTTGTACTCGACGAGCCCGGGGGAGGGCCGCCGGTCGGGGAACACCAGGCCGTCGCAGACGAAGTTGCCGTCGTGCAGCTCCTCGCCGAAGTCGCCGCCGTAGGCGTAGCCCAGCTCGGGATGGGTGACGCCGTGGTCGATCCACTCCCAGACGAAGCCGCCCTGGAGCCGCTCGTAGGTGTCGAACAGGCGCTGGTAGTCGGCGAGTCCGCCGGGGCCGTTGCCCATGGCGTGCGCGTACTCGCACTGTATGAAGGGCAGGGCGCGCCGCTTCTCCGTGCCGCCGTCCAGGCCCCGGCCGATCTTCTCGACCTCGTCGTGGAAGGCGTACATCCGCGAATAGACGTCCGTGTCCCGGCAGTTCCAGTCGCCCTCGTAGTGCACGAGGCGTGAGGAGTCCCGGCCGCGGATCCACTCGGCCATCGCGGTCAGCCCGCGGCCGGTGCCGGCCTCGTTGCCCAGCGACCAGAAGACGACCGACGGGTGGTTCTTGTCCCGCTCGACCATGCGCGCGGCGCGGTCCAGCAGGGCCGGGGTCCAGCGGTCGTCGTCGACGGGGTTGTCCCGCCAGTCCTGTTCGACGAAGCCGTGGGTCTCCAGGTCGCACTCGTCGATGACCCACAGGCCCAGCTCGTCGCACAGGTCGAGGAAGGCCGGGTGCGGCGGGTAGTGGGAGGTGCGGACGGCGTTGATGTTGTGCCGCTTCATCAGCAGCACGTCCTCGCGCATGGTCTCCAGGTCGAGCGCGCGGCCCGTCGTGGGGTGCCACTCGTGCCGGTTGACGCCCCTGAAGAGGACCGGCCTGCCGTTGACCTTGACCAGGCCGTCCTCCAGGGCGACCGTGCGGAAGCCGATGCGCAGGGGCACCCGCTCGCCCCCGGTCGCCAGCACCCCGTCGTACAGGTGCGGGGTCTCCGCCGTCCACGGCCGGACCGGGACCGTCACCGGCTCGCCGGCGGCGACATCGATGTCCAGGGCGGGCACGGTGACCCGGCCGTCGACGTCGGAGTCGACCCGCAGGGTGCCCTCGCCGGTGGTGTGGTCGTAGGAGGCGTGCACGAAGAAGTCGAGCGCGCTGTCCGCCGGGCGGTGCAGCAACGTCACGTCACGGAAGATGCCGGGCAGCCACCACTGGTCCTGGTCCTCCAGGTACGAGCCGGCCGACCACTGGTGGACCCGCACCGCGAGCACGTTCCCGGCGGGCTTGAGCAGCTCGCCGACCGCGAACTCGTGCGGCAGCCGGGACCCCTTGAACTCGCCGATGTCCGTGCCGTTCAGCCACACCCGGGCACAGGACTCCACGCCGTCGAAGCGGAGCACCGCCCCGCCGTCCGCGGGCCAGTCGGACGGCAGGTCGAAGACGCGCAGGTGGTCGCCGGTCGGGTTCTCGGTCGGCACGTGCGGCGGGTCCACGGGGAAGGGGTAGAGGTGGTTGGTGTAGACCGGCGCCCCGAAGGCCCCGTCCCCCTGGAGCACCCAGTGGCCCGGGACCGTGACCTCGGCCCAGTCTCCGGCGTCGTACCCCTCCTCGGCGAACGCGTCGTCCTCGGCGTCGGCCGTCGCCGAAAGCCGCAGGCGCCAGCTGCCGTTCAGCGACAGCGACTTCGCGTCCGAGGACGCGTACCAGGCACGGGGCGCGAGGGCCCCGCTGCCCGGCGAGACGTCCTCGACGTAGTCGACGGCGGGGGTGGTGCGCAATGACATCGGTCTCCTTGCTCAGCCCTTGATGCCGGTCTGTGCGATCCCCTGCACCAGCCAGCGCTGGAGGAAGAGGAAGACGAACACCAGGGGCAGGATGGACATGGCCGTGGCCATGAAGATCAGATGGAAGATGACGGTCTGGTTGGTCATGTAGTTGGAGAGCGCGACCTGGACGGTCCACGACTGCGGACTCTGGCCGATGACCAGCGGCCACAGGAAGGAGTTCCAGCCGTTGATGAAGGTGATGGTGGCCATCGCCGCGAAGAAGTTCAGCGAGTTGGGCACCACGATGCGCCAGTAGGCGCCCCAGTAGCCCAGTCCGTCCACGCGCGCCGCCTCCTCCAGTTCCTTGGGGAACCCCAGGAAGTACTGCCGGAAGAGGAAGCATGTGAAACCACTGAACAGCCCTGGGATGATCAGACCCCGGTAGGTGTCCACCCAGCCGAGCGACGAGACCAGCACGAAGCTGGGGACGAAGGTGACGGCGGTGGGGACCATCAGGGTCCCCAGGACCGCGTAGAAGACCTTGTTGGCGTGCTTGTACGGGATGCGGGCCAGACCGTAGCCCGCGAGCGAGCACACCAGCAGGACGCCGACGGTGTGCAGGGTGGCCACCACCGCCGAGTTCCACAGGGACTGGCCGAAGGGGACCGTCTCGTCGGTGAACAGTTCGCTGACGTTGCCCCACTGGATGTCCGTGGGGAAGAACTTCCAGTTCTCTCCGGTGATCTCGGCGTCCGTGGAGAGGGCGTTGCGGATCAGCAGGTAGAAGGGGATGAGGAAGAAGAACCCGGCCATGCCGGTGGCGATGCAGAGGCCGGTGGAGCTCATCACACCGCCGCCGCGCCGGACGCGGCGTGGCTTGCCGGACGACGGCGCGGACTTCCGCACCTCGGGAACCGTAGTGGTCACTTGGACTCCTCCCCCCTTCCGAAGCCCATGATCTTGCCCTGGAGCAGGGTCACGGAACAGATCAGCACGGTCAGGATGACCGCGCCCGCGCTGCCGGACCCGTAGTCCTGGCTCTCGCCGAGGGCCTTGTAGTACAGCTCGACCAGCGGCGGGCGGCCCCAAGTGGTCTTCGACAGCAGGTTGTAGAACTCGTCGAAGGCCTGGTACGCGGCGATCAGCAGCAGCAGGATCACCGCGGTGGACGTGGCGCGCAGCTGCGGCAGCGTGATGTACCGGAAGGTCTGCCAGCCCGGCTTGGCGCCGTCGATGGCGGCGGCCTCGTACAGCTCGTCCGGGATGTTCTGCAGCGCGGCGATGAACAGGATCATGAAGAAGCCGGACTGAAGCCACAGCCGCGCGGTGACGATGACCAGCCAGTACCAGGGCGGATTGGGGTCGGCCAGCCAGGCGATGTTCTCGACGCCGAACCAGCCGAGGACCGTGTTCATCAGGCCGAAGCGGACGCCGCTGAAGATGGACATCTTCCAGATCAGCGAGGCCGCCACATAACTGCACGCGGTCGGCAGGAAGAAGACCGACCGGAAGAACGCCCGCATGAAGCGGAGCCGGTTCACCAGCAGGGCCAGGCCCAGCGAGAGCGCCCAGGTGGTGGGCACGATGAACGCGGCGAAGACGGTGAAGGTGCCGAGCGAGCCGACGAAGTCGTCGTTCGTCAGCATGTACCTGTAGTTGTCGAAGCCGACGAACGTGTCGGGTGTGACGGTGAAGCGGGCCTCGAAGAAGCTGAGCCACAGGCTCCAGAGGATCGGCGCGTAGACGAAGATCGCCAGGCCGATGAGGAACGGCCCGGTGAAGAGCCAGAAGTTGAAGGTGGGGCTGCCCCGCAGGCCCCGCCGCGGCTTGGCCGGTGAGGCCTTCGCCGGGGCGGGGCGCGGGAGGTCGCGCGTCGTGGTCGTCGACATGTCGTGATCCGTCCCGCGGCCTATCCGAAGAGCTTCTTGAGTTCGCGGTTGACGGCCGCGTCGCACTTGTCGAGGGCGGCCTCCGGGTCCATGTCCTTGCGGACGCAGTTGGCGAAGACGTCCTCGAAAGCGGTGCGCATGGCCTGGGTCCAGCCGATGTTGTCGAAGTGCCCGAACTCGTTGAAGAGCCGGACGCCCTCAGCGGCGTTGCCCGACTTGAGCTTGGTGGCCGACTGCGCGAGCGAGGTGCGCGGCGGGATGTGGAAGCCGTAGGACGTGGCCCAGTCCTCCTGGTACTCCTTCTGGTCGATCCACAGCCACTTCACGTACTCCTTGGCCGCCTCGACGTTCTTGCCCTTGGCGTTGACGAACATCGACCAGCCGCCGTTGTAGACCGACTGCCTGCCGGAGTCGACGGTCTTCGGGAAGGGGAAGATCCCCCAGTCGTCGCCGAGCGCGTCCTGGATCCCCGGCATCGCCCACATGCCGCAGAACTGGATGGCGCACAGGCCCTGGTTGAGCGAGGAGGGGTCCCAGGACTCGGTCGGTGCGCCGAGGAGCAGGTCGCCGCTGGTGAACAGCTTGCGCATCTTCTTCAGGCCCTCGATGACGCCGTCCGTGTGGTAGGCGATCTCGTTCTTCTCGGTGAGGTGCTGGGCGCCCGCCGACCAGATCAACGTGTCGTTGACGTTGTGCAGGTCGTTGCCCAGGTACAGGCCCTTGACCTTGCCGGTGGTGAGCTTGGCGGCGGCCTCCATCAGCTCGTCGAGCGTGGTCGGCACGTCGACGCCGGCCTTCTCCAGCATCGACTTGCGGTAGAAGAAGAACTGCGGGTCGTCGATCATCCGGACGCCGTAGATCTTCCCGTCGACCGTGTGCGACTGGATGTCGGCCGGGTTGAAGTCGGCCTTGACCGGCTCGATGATGTCGGTCAGGTCCGCCACCTGGCCGCTCGTCACCATCTGCATCTGCGGGTGGAACTCGAAGAGGTCGGGCGCGTTGTCGGTGAGCAGCGTCGCGAACAGCTTGCTCTCGAAGTCGGCGCTGGTGATCCACTGCGTGGTCACGTTGGCCTTGTCGTAGGCCTTCGCGTACTTCTTGATGGCCTGCTCGGTCCCCGCCTCGCCGTACGCGTGGAAGTACTGGGTGAGGTTGGTTCCCGAACCGTCCCCGCTGCGGCCGGTGTTGCCGCCGCACGCGGCGAGCCCGCCGGCGGCGGTCAGGCCCAGGGCGGCCCGCAGTACGGTCCGGCGGTCCCAGTTGCTGTTGCTCAATGCCGACATGGTGACGTCCTTGTCTCGAGTTCGGCCGCGGCTCGGTCGCTCAGGCGGGAGATGGCTCACAGAGACTTGCGGAGCGGGACGCTAACCTTCGGCTAAGGCTTCGGCAAGGGGTTGGACGAAGCCTGTTCGAAGCGTTGTGCAACGTTCGGCATACCGGACGTGACGAAGCGCGGGCCGCCGTGCCGGTGGCCCGCGCATCCTTGTCCGGCTGCGGCTCAGTCCCTGGAGGCGGGGGAGCGGCGCCGGGCGGTCCTGGCGCCCGGGGGTCTCCGGCTCGCCGAGTTGAGCGCCCCTTCGAGCGCGAAGGTGGCGGCGCCCAGGCACACCGGATCGGTGGGGATGGGGGAGAGCACGATCTCGGTGGCGGCCAGCGGCCGCGGCAGCGCGTGCCGGGCTACGGCCTCGCGCACCTCGGCCAGCAGGGGCTCGCCGAGGGCGGCGGCGACCCAGCTGCTGAGCACGACCACCTCCGGGTTGAACAGGTTGATCAGGTCGGCGACGCCGGCGCCGAGGTACCGGGCGGTGTCGCGCACCACCTTGACCGCCACCGGGTCGTGCGCCGCGACCCCGCGGGCCAGCGCGTCGATGGTCGCCGTCTGGTCCTCCGGGTGCAGCAGCGTGCTGCCGGGGCTCAGTTCCCGCAGGTTCAGCATGATGCCGGGCGCGCCGACGTAGGTCTCGACGCAGCCGTGGTTGCCGCAGTGGCACAGCCGTCCGTCCAGCACGAGCGTGGTGTGGCCCCACTCGCCGGCGCTGTTGCTCACGCCCCGGTGCAGCCCGCCGCCGAGCACCAGACCGGCGCCCACCCCGGTCCCCAGGTTGACCACCACGGCGTTCCCGCGCCCGCGCGCGGCCCCGAACCACAGCTCGGCCACCGCGCAGGCCCGCAGCGGATTGTCCAGGTGCAGGGGGTAGGCGATGTGCTCGGTGAGCAGGTCGAGCAGCGGCACGTCGTGCCAGTCCCAGTTGGGCGCGTACTCCGAGATGCCGGTCGCCCGGTCCACCTGCCCCGGCACGCTCACCCCGACGCCGAGCACCCGCGCGCCCTCGATCCCGGCCTGCGCGACCACCGAGCCGACGGCGGCGGCGACATGGCCGACCACCTGCTCCGGCAGGTTCTCACCGGGGCGCACCTCCTCCTCGGCGCGGGCCAGGACGTTCAGCGCGAGGTCGAACAGCTCGACATGGACGTACGTCTCCGCGATGTCGACGCCGATCAGCGCGCCTCCCGACGCGTTGACGGCGACCAGGCCCCGGGGACGGCCGCCCGCCGAGTCCTCGAAACCGACCTCCGTGATCATCCGGAGGTCGAGCAGCTCGCCGACGAGGGTGGCGACCGTGGCGAGGCTCAGGCCGGTGGCGGCCGCCAGCTCCTGGCGGGAGGTGGGGGAGGCGGCGATGATCTGGCGCAGCACCTCGTAGCGGTTCGCGGTGCGGATGTCGCGCGATGTGCCGCGCCTCATCGGACTTACCTCCCTGGCGGACGCCGTTGCGATGGGTTCGGGCGGGGGACCGGAGGGTGCCCCCGGAAAAGACACGGCCCAGGGCCCTGCCCCCGTCCCCTCGGCTCGTGCCGGGACGGCGTCGGCACCGGCGCGGCGTCAGGCTATGGGCAGGCGAGGACTTTCGACAAGGGGTTAGGAAAGGGGCTTTATGAAGTCACCGGGCCAGCACGTCCCGGACGAACTCGTTGGCGAATTTCCCCTCCGGATCGAACTCCCGCGCCAGGGCCGCGAAGTCCTCCAGGCTCGGATACCGTCCGCGCAGTACCGCCGCCGGGGTGGTGAACACCTTCCCCCAGTGCGGCCGGGCGTCGAAGCCGTCCAGCACCTCTTCCAGCCGGCGCACCACCGGCAGCACGGCGGCCGTGTCCTCGAACCAGGTGAAGTGCAGCGCCACGGTGTCCCGCCCGTACGCCGGGCTCAGCCACTGCTCGTCGGGGGCGACGGTGCGCACCTCGCAGGTCTGCAGTACGGGGGCGACCGTCTCCCGTATCCCGTCGATCGCAGACAGCGCGTCCAGGGCGTGCCGGCGCGGCAGCAGGTACTCCGACTGGAGCTCGGCACCGCTGCTCGGGGTGAACTCGGCCCGGAAGTGCGGCAGTCGCTCGTGCCACGGTCCCGGCACCCCGAACTGCTCGGTGCAGTTGACCGCGGGCATCCCCGGCACCGGGTGCATCTTCTCGGTGGCGGGCGGGGCCCACGGGAAGTCCGGCAGCGGCTGGTCGGTGCGCCGCTTCAGCCACACCTGCCGAAAGCCCGGCTCCCGCCAGTCGGTGAACAGGCTGACGCTGTACGCGCACGCCATCACCGTCTCGAACGTCGCGAAGTCCATCCCGGTCAGCGGCAGTTCGGTGAACACGCGCTGCTCGACGTCGAAGCCGGGCTCCAGGTCGAGGGTGAGCGCGGTGACGACCCCGAGGGCGCCGAGCGAGGTGACCGCACCCCCGAACCGCCGGTCACCCCGCCCGACGGTCACCGTCGAACCGTCCGCGGTGAGGATCTCCACCTCGCGCACGGCCGACGCCAGCGAACCGTTGCCGACGCCCGAGCCGTGGGTGCCGGTCGCCACCGACCCCGCCACCGAGATGTGCGGCAGGGACGCCATGTTCGGCAGCGCGAACCCGTGCCCGTGCACCCGGCGGGCCAGCTCCGCGTACCGGACGCCGCCGCCGGCCCGGACCGTGCGGGCCGCCGTGTCGACGTCGACCTCGGCCGGCAGCCCGGCCAGCGACAGCAGGACGCCGTCCGTGCCGGGCTCGGCGATGGTGTTGAAGGAGTGCCCGCTGCCCAGCACCCGCACCCGCGCACTGCCGGCCACGAGGGCGGCCAGCGCGGTGGGCGAGTGCGGGCGGTGCAGCTCCTTGGCCGTGTAGATGATGTTGCCGGCCCAGTTGGTCACCGTGTCGGACATCCCGTCGCCCCTCCCTGAAGATCGAGCCCGGCCCTTCGGGACCGGGAACGCACTGGTGGAAGGTACCCCGGGCACCGATCCGCCGCCGCCCCGAGGGGGGCCCGGCGCCGGGGGCGTCCGGGCGAGGGCATACCGTGAGGACCCGTACGTCCGCACCGGGAGGAGACACGGGATGGGCAGCCGTACCGCACTGGTCGAGGATCTGCTGGCGAGGTTCCCGCACGTTCCGCGGGAAGCCGTCTTCAAGGAGGATCTGCTCCGCGGCGGTGTGGCCTTCGACCCGTCGGCCCTCAGCGACAACGAGGGCGGCGAGATGAAGCCGAAGTCGTACTTCATCTTCTCCTTCGACCACGGCACCCTGCCCGAGCTGGGCGAGGCGGCGCTCAGGCGTCCCCCGGAGGAGATCATCCTCACCGGCGGGCCGTACGACCTGCGGCGGACCGTCGTCTCCGTGCGGGTGAACCCGGCCTCGCCGTACCGGGTCGCGGCCGACGAGGACGGCGTGCTCGGCCTCTACCTCGACGGGAAGCGGATCTCCGACGTCGGGGTCCCGCCGATGCCGGAGTACTACCGGCACACCCTCGCGAGCGGGAAGTCGGTGATGGAGGTCGCCCCGACCATCCAGTGGGGCTACCTGATCTACCTCACCGTCTTCCGGGTCTGCCAGTACTTCGGCGCCAAGGAGGAGTGCCAGTACTGCGACATCAACCACAACTGGCGCCAGCACAAGGCGGCGGGCCGGCCGTACACCGGTGTGAAGGACGTCGAGGAGGTCCTCGAAGCCCTGGAGATCATCGACCGGTACGACACCGCGAAGGTGTCCACCGCCTACACGCTCACCGGCGGCGCGATCACCAAGACCGTCGCGGGCCGGGACGAGGCCGACTTCTACGGGCACTACGCCAAGGCCATCGAGGAGCGCTTCCCCGGCCGCTGGATCGGCAAGGTCGTCGCCCAGGCGCTGCCCAAGGACGACGTGCAGCGCTTCAAGGACTACGGCGTGCAGATCTACCACCCCAACTACGAGGTGTGGGACCGCCGCCTGTTCGAGCTGTACTGCCCCGGCAAGGAGCGCTACGTCGGCCGCGACGAGTGGCACAAGCGCATCCTCGACTCGGCGGACGTCTTCGGCGCGCGCAACGTGATCCCCAACTTCGTGGCGGGCGTGGAGATGGCCGAGCCCTTCGGCTTCACCACCGTCGACGAGGCGATCGCGTCCACCACCGAGGGCCTGCGCTTCTTCATGTCGCACGGCATCACGCCCCGCTTCACCACCTGGTGCCCCGAGCCGACCACTCCGCTGGGCAAGGCCAACCCGCAGGGCGCGCCGCTGGAGTACCACATCCGCCTGCTGGAGGCGTACCGCGCCACCATGGACGACTTCGGGCTGGCCTCGCCTCCCGGCTACGGCCCGCCCGGCCCCGGCCGCGCGGTCTTCTCCGTGAGCTCCTTCATGGACAGCCTCCCGGCCCGGGAGCCGTCGGCCCCGAGCGGTTCGCCGCAATCCGGATGAGTCGTACGGGCGTGGCGTCCGTACCACAGGCCGGGATCGCCGGGGCGCGACGCTCTGTCATGACATGTGGACAGGGCGCTTGTCAGTTGTGCGCACGACGTGAAAAGCTCGTCTCCTGCCGCGAGGTTCCCCCCAACTCCTTTGCCAGTATGGCGAGTTGACTTCGCTTGTGATCGCAGGAGACCCATGCCCGACCTGCCCACGCCCCAGGACGCCGCCGAGGCCGCGCTGTTCTCCGAGTGCTGGGATGCCGTGCTCTCCTACGCCGACCTGTGCACGTCCGGCTCCACCGCGGCCACCCGACTGGCCACGGAGGCGTTCTCCCTCGGGATGCGGGAGGCCCGCACCGCCGAGGCCGGCCCGGCCCGCGGCACCGGCCGCCGCCCGGCCCGCCTGCCCAGGATCCCGCTGCTGCTGACCGCCGTACGGAACACGGCGGCGGCCTGGGAGTCCCAGGGCCAGGGCCACCAGCTCGACCCCGAACTGCGGCTGTGGCTCAACTCCGGCAAGGCCGCCCGCTACACCGGCCCCCCGCTGCGGCGCCCGCTCGCCCTGCGCGGCCTGCGCGACCTCCAGGAACCGGACGCGGCCCTGCTGTGGCTGGCCGAGGTGGAGGCGCTGCCGCTGCCCGTCGTGGCCCGCCGGCTCGGTCTCGACCCGGCCCTGGTGAGCGAGGAACTCGCCCAGGTGCGGGGCCTGTTCAGGGACCGCTGCCACCGCGCCCACCTCGACACGCCGATGGACGCGCAGTGCCGCAGCTACGCCCGGCTGCTCGACGCGGTCACCCGGTCGCCCGCCGCCGACACCCCGAGCGACCTCTCCCGGCACCTCGCGCGGTGCGTGGAGTGCGCGGAGGCCGCCGCCTGTCTGCGGCTGCACGGCGGCGGACTGCCCGGGGCGCTGGCCGGCGGGGTGATCGGCTGGGGCGGCCTCGCCTATCTGGAGCGCCGCCGCCGGGCCGCCGACGTGCGCCTGGGCGCCGGACGCCCGGGACCGGCCGACGCCGACGCACCCCCGAACCCGGGCGCCCAGAAGGCACGCGCCGTACGCAACGGCCTCCTGGTCGCCGCGGTGCTCGTGTCCCTGCTGGCGCTCGCCGTGTCGATGATGCCGGGCGGCACCGACCACGGCGCGGCGCCGCCCGGTGACACCGGCGACCGTCAGCCGGTGGCCGACCCCGGCCTGTCCGGCCCGTCCCTGCCGTCCACCGACGCGCGCTCCACCGCCTCCCCGAAGCCGTCGGACCCCGCCACGACACGCACGACCGACGATCCCGCGCAGAAGAACCCCGGCACCGAGGCCCAGGGCACGGCCGCCTCCACCGCGCCCGGCGCCGACCCCGGCACGGACGAGCCCGCGACCTGCAGCGTCACCTACGACCTGGTCAACCAGTGGCCCGACGGCTTCCAGGCCACCGTCACCGTCACCAGCGAGCGGCCCCTCGACACCTGGCAGGTCGCCTGGTCCTTCCGCGACGGCCAGAAGGTCGGCCAGATGTGGGACGCGAGCTTCACCCAGAGCGGCTCCCGTGTCACCGCCACCGCCGCCGACTACAACAGGTCCGTCCCCGCGGACGGCTCCCTCGCCTTCGGCTTCCTCGCCTCCTGGCAGGGCAAGAACGCACCGGCGTACGACTTCACACTGAACGGGCGCAGCTGTACGAAGGCCTGAGCGGAACCGGACGGAAAAGGCGTTGAGGGCCGCAGCCGGGCCGGGCTAGAGTGACGCAGACCCACGTGGTGGCCGCCGGCCGCCGCGGGCCGAGCAAGAGCGCGAGCACATGAGGAGGTGTCGACCGATGGCTGTCGTTGAGACGGGCGCTGCCCGCATCCAGGAGTTCATCGAGTCCACCTCCGTGGCCACCGGCTGACGATTCCTCACCTCCGCGCGTGTCCGCACGCGCGTGCCGGGGCCGCCCCTGTGAAGGGTCACCCTTGTCTTCCACCTCAGCTTTCTCAGTTTTCTCCGCTTTCTCCGCGCTCGCTCCCTACGGCTGGGACGAGGCATGGGCGGACGCGTTCGCCCCGCACCTGCCCGAAGGACTCCTGCCCGGGCGTGTGGTCCGGGTCGACCGCGGGCAGTGCGACGTGGTCACCGCCGACGGCGTCGTCCGGGCGGACACCGCGTTCGTCACCCCGCACGACCCGCTGCGGGTCGTGTGCACCGGTGACTGGGTCGCCGTCGAGCCCGGCGGCACCCCGCGCTACGTACGGACGTACCTGCCGCGCCGCACCGCGTTCGTACGCTCCACCTCCTCCAAGCGGTCCGAGGGACAGATCCTCGCCGCGAACGTCGACCACGCGATCGTCGCCGTGTCGCTGGCCGTCGAACTCGACCTCGGCCGCATCGAACGCTTCCTGGCGCTCGCCTGGGAGTCCGGGGCGCAGCCCGTTCTCGTGCTGACCAAGGCCGACCTCGTGCCCGAGGCGGCGACCCTCGCGCACCTCGTCCAGGACGTGGAGACGACCGCGCCCGGCGTGCCCGTGCTGCCGGTCAGCGCCATGGGCGGGGACGGGCTCGACGTCCTCCTCGCCGTCGTCGGTGGCGGTACGTCCGTGCTGCTCGGCCAGTCCGGCGCGGGCAAGTCCACGCTCGCCAACGCGCTGCTCGGCGAGGACGTCATGGACGTCCGGGCCACCCGGGACGCGGACGGCAAGGGCCGCCACACGACGACCACCCGCAACCTCCTCGCCCTGCCGGCCGGGGGTGTCCTGATCGACACGCCGGGCCTGCGCGGCGTCGGACTGTGGGACGCCGAGAGCGGGGTCGGGCAGGTGTTCGCCGAGATCGAGGAGCTGGCCCGGCGGTGCCGGTTCCACGACTGCGCGCACGGGAGCGAACCCGGGTGCGCGGTGCGCGACGCCCTCGACTCCGGTGAGCTGCCGGTCCGGCGGCTGGAGAGCTACCGCAAGCTGATCCGGGAGAACCAGCGGATCGTCGCCAAGACGGACGCCCGGCTGCGGGCGGAGATCCGGCGGGACTGGAAGCGGAAGGGGGCGGAGGGGAAGGCGGCGCTGGAGGCGAAGCGCGGGCGCCGGATGTAGGGAGCCCGGGCTCAGCTCCACGTCCGATTCCCGCTGGCCCCGCTCGTCCGCACGCTCGACACTGGGTGACGTGATGGACGAGGACACCAGGTACGAAGCGGTGCGGAGCCGGGACGGGCGGTTCGACGGGGAGTTCTTCTTCGCCGTCGTGACGACCGGTGTCTACTGCCGGCCCAGCTGCCCGGCGGTGACGCCGAAGCGGCACAACGTCCGGTTCTTCCCGACGGCCGCCGCCGCGCAGGGCTCGGGGTTCCGGGCCTGCCGGCGGTGCCGGCCGGACGCCGTGCCCGGCTCCGCCGACTGGAACGTCCGGGCGGACGTGGTGGGCCGGGCCATGCGGCTGATCGGCGACGGAGTCGTCGACCGGGAGGGCGTCGCCGGGCTCGCCGCACGGCTGGGCTACAGCGCCCGGCAGGTGCAGCGGCAGCTCACCGCCGAGCTCGGCGCCGGCCCCGTCGCGCTGGCCAGGGCCCGGCGGGCGCACACCGCCCGCGTGCTGCTGCAGACCACCGGCCTGCCGGTCACCCAGATCGCGTTCGCGTCGGGGTTCGCCAGCGTGCGGCAGTTCAACGACACCATGCGGGAGACATACGCCGCCACCCCGAGCGAGCTGCGGGCCGCCGCCCCGCGCGGCGGCCGGGCATCCCGGCGTACGGCCACTCCGTCCGCCGGGATCCCGCTGCGGCTCGCCCACCGGGGGCCGTACCAGGCCGGGGCCGTCTTCGACCTGCTGGAGGCCGAGGCCGTGGCCGGCGTCGAGGAGGTGAGCGGGGCACCCGGGCGGCGGACGTACCGGCGTACCCTGCGGCTTCCGCACGGCACCGGCATCGTCGCCGTGGACGAGCGGACGGGTGCGGCGCGGTCCGCGTCCGGGGCCCGTCCGGGCGGCTGGCTGGACGCCCGGCTGCACCTGACCGACCTCCGCGACCTGACCACCGCCGTGCAGCGGCTGCGGCGGCTGTTCGACCTCGACGCCGATCCGTACGCCGTCGACGAACGGCTCGGCGCCGACGAACGGCTCGCCCCGCTGGTCGCCGCCCGGCCCGGCCTGCGCTCGCCCGGGGCCGTGGACCCGCAGGAGTGCGCGCTGCGGGCCCTGGCGGGACGGGCCGCGGCGGAACAGCTGGTGACGCGGTACGGAAAGGCGCTGGACGCCCCCTGCGGCAGCCTCACCCATGTGTTCCCCGAGCCGGCCGTCGTCGCGGAGGCCGAGCCCGACGGGCCCCTGGGCGCCCTCGCCGCCGCCCTCGCCGACGGCGCCGTACGCCTCGACCCCGGCGCCGACCGGGACGACGCGCAGGCCGGGCTGCTCGCCCTGCCCGGTCTGGACGCCCGTACCGTGGCCGCCGTCCGCACCCGCGCCCTCGGCGACCCCGACGTCGCGCCCCCAGGACGCGACGTCCCCGACACCTGGCGCCCCTGGCGCTCATACGCCCTGCGACACCTGCGCGCAGCAGGGGAGTTGGAGTACCGATGACTGCCCAGACGCACTACACCACCCTGGACAGCCCTCTCGGGCCGCTCCTCCTCACCGCCGACGCGAGCGGAGCGCTGGCCTCGCTCTCCGTGCCCGGCCAGAGGAACGGCCGTACCGTCCAGGACGGCTGGCGCCACGACCCGGGCCCCTTCCGTGCCGCCGAGGAGCAGCTGGCCGCCTACTTCGCCGGGGAACTCAAGGAGTTCCGACTGGAGTTGCGCTCTGCGGGCAGCGAGTTCCGGGAGAGGGTATGGGCCGCCCTCGACACCGTGCCCTACGGGGCGACCACGACGTACGGCGAGATCGCGGCGCGGATCGGCGCTCCCCGGGCCGCCGTACGGGCCGTCGGCGGCGCGATCGGCGCCAACCCGCTGCTCGTCCTGCGGCCCTGCCACCGGGTGATCGGGGCCGACGGCTCCCTCACCGGGTACGCGGGCGGGCTGGAACGCAAGACGACGCTGCTCGCTCTCGAAGGCGTCCTCCCAAAGCCCTCCTCTAGACGCTCTCCTCCAGACCCCAGCTGTGGATCCGCCGCGGATGGACGCGGATCACCTCCTCGCTGAAGTGCGGGCCCAGGTCGTGCGGGCCGGTGAGGAGTTCGGCCTCGCCGCGGATGTCGATGCCGCGCACCTTCCACGGCTTCACGCTGACGATGTCGTCGACGACCAGGGCGACCCTGGGGTTCCTCTGCAGGTTGCGCCACTTCTTGGTACGGCCCATCGCGTGGCCGCCGATCAGGATGGTCCCGTCCGCCTGCGGATAGAAGCCGACCGGGTTCGCCTGCGGCTGTCCGTGCTGGTCGACGGTGGCCAGCCGCCCCAGTCGCTGTGACGACAGATACGCGCGTTCGGCCTCGCTGAATCGGGTCATGACCGTCAGCCAAACACGCCGGCCCGGTTCGGCGCATCGGATCTTCGTCCTGGTTCCGAGGGCGTAGGGCGGCGGCCGTGGTGGTCGTCGCGGCAGTCGTCGCCCCGGCGCCTCATCCCCACAGCACCGCGCCCAGCCACGCGCCCATGATCAACAGGCAGGTGAACAGCTCCGTCAGAACACTGGAGCCGCCCGAGCGCATCGCCGTGCGCAGCGCCGTCCCCGCCTCGCGGTGCCGGCCGAGCCGCAGCCGCTCATACAGGTAGATACCGCCCATGAAGCCCGGGATCGCGCCGATCACGGGGATCAGGAAGAAGCCGACGAACGCCCCGGCCCCGGCGTACACGCCCATGCGCGGGGTGGCGCCGGCGGCGCGCAACCGGCGCGGGGGCAACGACCAGCGCACCACCTGGGACAGGAACAGCACGACCGTGGCGCCGACGAGGACACCCCAGGCGACCGGCCGCGGATCCTTCAGCGCCCACCACAGGACCGCGGCCCACACCAGCCACGACCCCGGCACCCCGGGCACCAGCACACCGACCAGCCCGAGGAGGAGGACCAGGCCGACCAGCAGGAGGTCCACCACTCCCATCTGTCCAGGGTGCCGGAGACCGGGCGAAGCCGCAGATGACGAGGCACGCCACCCCCTCCACCAGGACCTTCCGCGCGGCGGCACGTCAGGGGGCGCCAGGCCGGGCCACTCGTGTGCCGTCGGGCGGTTCTCCCGTGGGGGTGGGACCGCCCGACGGCTTGTGCCGTACCGCAGTTCGACGGGTCACTCGACACGCCGTTCGACGTCGCGTACGCCGCCGGATTTTCCCGATGCCCCGTTTTCATACGGCCCGCACGGTGGACAATCAGGGACATGAGCCAGCCTGGGGGAAAGCCCGCCGGTCACGAGGACGACTGGTGGGGTCAGCTGTACGACGACTCCACCGAGGACACGGGCCCCGCACCGACGCCCGACACGTTGGACGACCGCTTCGCCTCGGCGGCGGGGACGGTGGAGGGACGGCCCGGATCCCCGGGCGGAACGGAGGGCGCGATCCCGGCACCCCGGTCCGGGGCGAGAGGCGTCCCGGGCGACGGCGCGACGGCCGCGTCCGGCGGGGCGCCGCGGGAGGCGGGTTCCCGCAGTGGCGAGGTCGGGGAGGGCACCCCGCGTCGCGCGGAGTCCGGGGCGTCGCGGGCCCCCTGGGAGCCGCCGCCCGATCCGCCGCGAAGCCCCGCCGGCTTCCCGCCCGACCCGAAACCGCCGAGATTCGCCGAGCGGGAGCCGCGGAGCGGAGCGGTCCCGCCGACGGGCGACCGCACCTCCACCGAGCCCCCGGACACGGCCGCCCCGGCCTCGCGGATGCCCCCGCCCGCGTCGGCGCCCCCGCCCCCGCTCGCACCGCCGCAGCCCACGGGCCCGCCCGAGCGGAGGAACCCCGGGCCCGCCCCGGCCGACCCGGGAGGCGCCGGCTCCCAGCCCGCCCGCGAGGAGGCACCCGCCACCGGCCCGGCGGCCACCCCGTCCCCGCCCGGCCCGCCTCCGCGGCATCAGCCCTGGCAGTCGTCGGGTGCCGTGCCCGCCGAGGTCTCGCCCCGCGAGGACACGGCTGCCGGGGACGCCCCGCCGCAGCCTCCGCCCGGCTCCCAGCCGCAGTACCGCCCGTGGGGGTCCTCCGGTGCCGGCCCCGCCGATGTGCGGCCCGCTCCTCAGCCCGGCCCGGGCCGGGCTGACGCCGTCGGCTCATCCGCCCGGGGCGATGACGAGGGCGATGACGGAACCGACGCTCCGTCCGCCGCCACCCGCGCCGGAGTCGGTCCGCCCCGGAGCGACCCGCAGGCACCCGTCGCCGGCGTGGGTGCCGAGCCCGGCGGGGAGCCGCCCATGGGCCCGTGCCGCCGCACCGGGGCGCCCGCCCCGCAAGGGACCGACATCCGTACCGCCACCCGCCTCGACCTGCCCGTCCTGTCGCCCGAGTCCGTCGACTACGTCGGCTCCGGCCCGCCCACCTACGAGGCCGAGCCCACCGTGCTGCCCCCGGCCGACCCCGACGATCTCGACGAGCTGGTCGCGGACACCGTGCTGGACGGAGCCAGGTACGGGGCCTGCACCCTGCGCGCCGCCTCCGTGCGCGGGGATTCCGCGCGGTTCCGGGGCGAACCGCGACGGGACGCGCTGCTCACCGCCCGGTTCGGGACGGGCGAGCACGCCCTGGTCCTCGTCGCGATGGCGACCGGCGCCCGCGCCACACCGGGCGCGCACCGCGCGGCCGCCGAGGCCTGCCAGTGGATCGGCCGGGCCGTGGGCCGCAGCCACGCCCGCCTCGCGGACGACATGAGGGCCGGCCGGCGCGGCGACCTCAAGTCGGGCCTGCACCGCCTCACCGACCGCAGCCTGGGCAGACTCCGCGCCAGCGCCGCCGGACAGGGCATCGATCCCGAGGAGTACGCCGCCACCCTGCGCTGCCTGCTGCTCCCCGCCGATCCCGAGTGCCGCACCCGCCTCTTCTTCGGCGTCGGCGACGGCGGACTGTTCCGCCTGCGCGACGGCGAGTGGCAGGACATCGAGCCGCGTGTCCTCGACGTCACCGGCGAGCCGGCCGTCGGCTTCGGCTCCCTGCCGCCCGAGACCCCCGAGGGCGACCGTCTCACCATGGACCTGGGCATCCCGACACCCCCGAGCCCGTACGAACCGGCTCCCCAGCCGCCCCGCGAACCCTTCCGCTTCCGCGCCTCCCTCGCCCGCCCGGGCGACACGCTCCTGATGTGCACCGGCGGCCTCGCCGAGCCGCTGCGCGGCGAACCCGAACTGGGCCGGTACCTGACCGGGCGGTGGTCCGAATCCGCCCCGCCCGGCCTCGCCGCGTTCCTCGCCGACACCCAGGTCCGGGTCAAGGGATACGCCGACGACCGTACAGCCGCCGCCGTGTGGGAGGCGTGACGGCCCGCACGGCGGATTCGTGACGCCTCCCCCGCCTGAAGGCGGGTTTCCGCCGCTGAGACGTGCCCGCATCCGGGATGCCGCAGATGGCGTGCTCCGCACTGCGGAACACGCCCCGTCCTCGAACTCCTCAGCCGGTGTACGGCACCCACTGGCGCGCCGAGGTGTCGTACGTGTAGCGCGGCAGCCCCTTGATGGCGCTGGTGCGGAACGGGCGGCCGTGGTCGTCGATGCGGACCGTGCCGGTGCGGCCCTGCGAGGACCAGTCCAGTTCCAGGTACCAGCCGCAGTCGCAGCCCTCGGTCGCGGCGGTGACCAGCAGCACCTCCGGGTCCTCGGCGGAGACGCGGTACGGCATCTTCACGGCCGGGATGGGGCCCTCCTCGTCACCGCCGGGCCGCGAGTGGGCGACGGGCCGGTCGGCGTCCAGGTCGACGGAGAAGTAGCGGGGGGTGAGTGCTCCGCCGCAGCCCTGGTCCATGGAGTAGGCGTTGCCCTGGACCGGGGCGGCGCGCGTGACGACGCGGACCCGGAGCGCCTCCAGGACGACGGCGGTGGAGCTCCGCCCCTGTACCGAGATCCGCACGTGGGTGTCGCGGCCGTGCAGGGCGCCCTGAGCCGACGCCCAGGTGCGGGCGTCCTGCGCGGCCGGGGGCGGCGGGACCTGCGCCGGCGGCCTGCCGATGACGTAGTCGTGGCCGCAGCCCTGGTTCCACACGTGGGAGTCGGCGGTCCAGGTGAGGGGGACGGCGACGTTGCCGGCCGCGCTCTGCCCGCCCGCCTCCGACGGGCCGCCCTTTCCGGTGGGCGTCCCGGACGGCTCGGCGGCAGGGGTGTCCCCGGCCGAGGAGGAGGAAGAGGGGGAGGGGGAACGGGTGCCGGAGGCCGAGCCGGAGGGGGTGCCCGACGGTCGGTGGGACGTTCCCGGCGCAGAGGTGAGGGGCGGGCCGCCCGGAGCCCGCGCGGAACCCTTCTGCGACGGACGGTCGGACTGGAGGGCCGAGAGGCTGCCCAACGTCGCGAGCAGCACCGCGATGACGCCGGCGGACACCAGGACACGCCGACGCCGCAACCAGGAGAGGGACACGGGAGCGGGAAGGGGAACGGGAACGGGGGCTGAGCCCGCATCTGCATGGGGTGCACCGGAGGAGACCGGTGCATCCGCGACGCCCGGCTCCCTTTCCGTGTCCGGCTGACTTCCCGTGTCCGGCTCGCCTTCCGTGTCCGGCTCGCTTTCCGAGTCCGGCTGGCTCTCTCCGCCCGGATCCGTCTCCACATCGGGTTCCCCAGGTGCCGCCGCCGCACCCTCCGCCGCGCCCGCGTCCGCACCCGCACCCGCCTCCGCCGTACGCGGTCGCCGGCGGGCCGTCACCGCCCCTAACCACAGCCGGTGCAGCTCCAGCCGTTCCTCCGCCGTCGCCCCGCAGAGCGCGGCGAAGCGTTCCGCCGGGGCGAAGTCGACGGGGACCGCGTCACCGGCGCAGTAGCGGTGCAGCGTGGAGGTGTTCATGTTCAGGCGGCGGGCCAGCGAACCGTAGCTCCGGTCCGTCCGGTCCTTCAGCCGCCGCAGCGAAGCGGCGAACTCCTCGACGTCGTCCTGTCCGGACACCCTTCCCCCGTCTGGTCGCGTCCCGGGACGGCATCCCAGGCACTCCATATACCTGCACGTCAGGTGGGATGGGATGGTTCCACCGTGGTCGATCCGGCGTCCCCTGTTGCGCCCGTCCACTGTGACCGCTGATGCTCTTGGTGTCGCACCGCAACCGCCGGACCGACCATCCGGCGCCGTGGCGGCAACCCGCATCCATGCACTCATCCACGGGGGACACCCATGCTCAAGCGCACTCCGGCAGGCCCGCTCACGGTACTGGCCATCACGGGCCTCGCGCTCGGGGCCGTACTCGTCGGGCCGGTCCAGGCCGGGCCGCAGCCGGTCGCCGCGACACAGGCGGTCACCTCGCCCCGATTCCTCGCGGCGGCCGAACTGCCCCCGCACCCCACGTCGTCCTGGACGGCCGGCAAGGTCACCGACGGGGTCCCGGAGGCGTTGGAGGCGTGCCTGGGTGAGGCGCTCCTCGCCTACGACTCCCGGTACCGCGCGTTCCGCACCGACCTGGACACGGGAGCCTGGCAGCTGACCGTCGTCGTCGGCAGTACCGCCAAGGCCAAGGCGCTCGCCACGCGCCTGAACGAGGAGATCCGCACCTGCGCGGTCCGCTTGGAGGAACGCGACCCGGAGATCGACGCCACGCACCGGAACTACGGCACCCTGCCGGTCGAGGAGGGCGCCCGTGTCCACGGCCTGCACACCAACGCCTCGTGGGGCGCCTCGGACATCATGCTCCTGTCCGTCGGCCGGGACGGACGGACCGTCACCGTCGTGAAGTGGGCGCAGATGGGCGACTTCGACGACGCGCCGGTGAAGGCGTTCAAGAAGACGACCACCACGGCCGTGAACAAGCTGCACTGACCGCACGACCACCGCGAGACCGGGGCCGCCCTCCCGCACGGGGGTCGGGCGGGCGGCCCCCGCACCGGCGTCTGCGCCGGCCGAAGCCGCGGTGCCAGGATCCGGAACGGCCGCAGCCCGAAGGTCAGGGGGGCCTCGTGCTGCGGCCGTTCCAGCAGGTCGGTCACCTCGTCACCTCGTCACCTCGTCACCTCGTCCCGCAGCACGTGCTGGCTGCGACGCGCCGGTCGCCCCGCTTCGTCTTCGCCGGCGGGGTGTACGTCGCCGGTGCGGCTCCAGGTACAGCTCGTCCGGTCACACCCGCGCCTGGGGCCCTCCGGGGAGCGCAGCCGCCGTGCCTTCTCCGAGATCGCGGGTGCCGTCGACGTCCTCCCGTCAACGCGTGTGGTGGGACATCCGGTTGGGCTGGTTCCGGCTGAGTTCCTGCGTGAGGAACCAGCGGATTCCGGCCAGTTTCGCAAGCTGGGGGAAGGCGGCGCTGTGACCGAAGGAGCCGGGCAGCCAGATCTCCTCGGTCTTCACGCCCAGTTCCCCGGCGAAGAACCGCTTGCCGTGCACGACCTGCCGGGCCGGCGCCTCGCCGCCGGGCATGTCGGCCTCGGACTCCACCCGCATCGAACGACCGGGATCCGGTGGGCGCTCGCCGACGCGGGCCGGGACAGGACGCCGGGCGGCGCGGCACGGGCGCGGTCGCCGTACCGGCCCCGTCGTGCGGGCGGAGCACGTCGGGCATGTCCTCCAGGGCGCGCGGGATCTCGTGCCGGCGGGCGCGGTCCACGGGCCGCTCGTGCACCGGCTCGGGCAGCACGCACCTCGACGCCCGGCACCAGGTGGCACGCCCCCTCGTCGAGTACGGCGAGGTCGGCGGAGCGGAATCGGTGGACGGGTCCATCGCCCCGGTCGGCTCGTCCCGCGGCCGGGTGGGCTCGAAGCCGTGCGGGAACCAGCTCCCCCACCAGGGCTTTCCCCGTTCGGCGCCGGTCGTGAAGGGTTCGTGGGCGGCCTGGCGGGGCCTTGCCCCCGGGTACGGACTGGCCCGGCACATGCCGCAGGGACAGGACCAACGGCACACGCGTTCCGTACTGGGCCGGGCGGACGAACTGGCGCAGGGCACACCGGTCGGCGGGCTTCCACCAGTGTGCGGCCGTCGTGCACGGCGGCTTCCCGGCGGCTTCCCGGCGGCTCGGAGGGCTCGGCCGGGGGTTTCCCCACCCGTCGGAGACCGCCGCATCCGCCGTCGACGCGGGGGTGGGCGCAGAGGGCGGCAGGATGGCCGAACACCTGGTCGTCGAGGGCTCGACATGACTGCCCGGTGAGCCAATGGGCAAGGATCCTCGTGAACGTGTTCGAGCAGGAGGGGAACCGACATCGGCACGCGGGCGGGGGTCATGAAGAGGCAGGCACGAGGGGGCGGTCCCACGACGGTAGGGGCCTTCTCGGCGGAGACAGTGCAGGACAAGGCCGGCAGCGCCCGGGACGAGGCGTCGGTGCCGCGGCTCAACCGCAGACTCGGGCGGGCGGACCTGGGCGCGGTACCCGAGGTGCGCAAGGCGCTGCGTGAGCTGTTACGGCACTGGGGCAGGCCCGGACGGTCGGAGATCGCGGAACTGCTGACCAGCGAACTCGTCACCAACGCACTGGTCCACACCGACCACGAAGCGGTCCTGACGGCCACCGTCGGACCCCGGGGCCTGAGGGTGGAGGTGCGGGACTTCGTGGCCCGCAGGCCCAGGCTGTGCGGACCGGACGCCGGCGACGGCACGCACGGCAGGGGCCTGGTGCTGGTGCAGTCCCTCGCGGACGCGTGGGGCGTGCGGCTGCACGGGGTGGGGAAGGCGGTGTGGTTCGAGCTGGACGCGGGCGTCGCATGACCACGTGACGTGCAACGGGAGCGGGGCGCGGCTCGCCCGAGCCGCACCCCGCTCCCGTGTGTCCGCTTGCGAGGATCAGCCGAACTGCTGCTCCAGGTCCTTCAGCTTGCGCTCAAGGGAGTCGAGGCGCGGCAGAGCCATTGTGTCGTCCTCCGCGGTGAGGTCGACGGCACCGGAATCAGATCCGCTTCGGACCGGCTGCAGGGAGGGACGCGCGCGCACGGGCAGCTGTTCCGCCGTCGATATGGCAGGCTCCGCGGTGACGCGGTCCGAGGCCCGCTCCAGGGCGGCCTGCCCCTCCAGTTGCCGGCCGCGGCCGACGAACCCGCGGTGGCCCCGGCTGATCGCCTTGAGCTGCGCCCGCTCGACCCGCTCCTGCTCGCGGCGCCGCAGTCGGGCCGCCTCCTTCTGACGCTTGTCCTCGCGGACCTCGTCGACCGCCTCGTCCAGGCTGCGCACGTTCTCCAGCAGCATCAGCGACCACGCCTTGTACGTCTCACGGGGCGCCCGCATCCAGCGGACCACGCGGATCTGCGGCAGCGGACGCGGCACCAGGCCCTGCTCGCGCAGGGCGGCGCGGCGGGTCTGCTTCAGCGCGCGGTCGAACAGGACGGCCGCCGACAGGGACATCCCGGCGAAGAAGTGCGGGGCGCCGTCGTGGCCCAGGCCCCTGGGCGCGTGCACCCAGTTGAACCAGGCCGCGGCGCCCGCGAACGTCCACACGAGTATCCGGGAGCCGAGCGCCGCGTCACCGTGGCTGGCCTCGCGCACCGCGAGCACGGAACAGAACATCGCCGCACCGTCCAGGCCGAACGGGACCAGGTACTCCCAGCCGCCGGACAGGTTCAGGTTCTGCTGGCCGAAGCCGACCAGACCGTGGAAGGAGAGTGCGGCGGCCACCGCCGCGCAGCAGAACAGCAGCACGTAGGAGGCGGTGCCGTAGATGGCCTCCTTGCGCCTGCGGCGTTCCTCGGTGCGCTCCCACGAGTCGTCCGCGCTCGCGTTCCCCCCGGAGGAGCGCTTGCCGCGCGCGAGCACCGCCACCGCCGCCAGCATGCCCAGGAGCAGCACGGCGCCCGGAAGCAGCCAGTTCAGCGATATGTCGGTCAGTCTCATCTGGGGTCCCTTGCATTGGGATAGGGCATAACGCCCGCCATATTGGCCCAATCCCATCGGCCCTCAGGGGGTTTCGGGGCAAGAGGCCGCCAAGGGAGTGCAAGGGATTGCGCAGGGCGGCGTTCTGCTCGAACTGCCGCTTGAGGGGCGGGAGTTGAGTTCGAATAAGACTACCCGTACGGGTGGTTCCACGGAAAGTTCCTGCGACCGGTGAGGAAGTGGTGAATTGCCTGTAACCGTGCGGGCGTCTCGTTCGCGGTGATCTTACGGGACGCGGGAGCGGGCCCCGCGCCGGGGGTTGGGCGGAGGCATGGCGCGGGGCCGGCCCGGCCCGGTCGCTGAGGGTCCCTCAACTCGCGGCGGCGGCGGTGAGCTTGGCGATCCGGTCCGCGTCGCAGGTGCGCGGGCAGGTGACGCAGGTGTCCTCCGGCACCAGCGTGTAGAACATGCAGCAGCTCGCCCGGTCCCGGGTGCGCAGCGGCTCGCCGTTCGGTCCGGCCAGCCGGCGGAAGCCCGCGGAGCCGGCGTACGGCTTGGTGGCGCCCGGCAGGAGGAGTCCGAGCTCCCGCTCGGCCCGCCGGTGCTCGTGCTCGCCGAGCAGTTCGGCGACGTACCACAGGCTCTCGACGATCTCGTCGGTCACCATGCCCCACAGGGCGCGGCCGCGGCGGCGCATGCGCGGGCCGAAGCCGGCCAGGACGGGTCCCATGTGCTCGGCGACCGCGTCCCGGACCTCGGCGCGCAGGGCGTCCTCGTCCGCGACGACACGGGCGTCGGGGTGTGCCGCCGCCGGGTCGTCCGGGAGGCAGGCGAAGGGGCCGGGGCGTACGGCGAAGGCCATGGGGCCCTCGGTGCGGTCGTACGACACGTGGGTCACGGGGTAGCGGGGGACGCGGCGCTGGAGGAACCAGGGGGCCGTGATCAGCAGGCAGGCGGGCCAGGCGTAGCGGTGCAGGCCGAAGCTCGCGGTCACGTCCGGGCGGGCGGGGTGGCCGTGGTCGCGCCGGATCTGGGCGTCGTCCCAGGACAGGAAGGCGTCCAGATCCGGACCGGCCTCGGCGAGAGCGGCGGCGGTGACCCAGCCGCCGCCCCGCGGGGCCCGCTGTCCGGGGGTGAGTTCCGTGACGGTGAGGCTCGGCAGGACGCCCGTGACGCGGGTGTAGGCGTCGGTGACCGCCGAAGGCGGGGCGGGGGCGTCGGCGGGTGCGGGAGCGTGGACAGGTGCAAGAGCGGGTGCCGGTGCGGGCATGCGGGACCACCGATTCGCTGTCGCTTAAAGGTGAGGCTTACCTTACCTGAAGGGTCGGGATGTGAACTGTCGGCTTCTGCGCCTAAGGTGCTTGACGGGTGAGTAACAAGCCGCCGTAATGGCCCCAAGTACCGACACGTCCGGAGGAGGACCCGTGAAGCAGGGCACGCAGGACTCCGCCGGGACGGGGATTGCGGATCCTGCGTCCCGCGGGGCGGTCCGGGTGCCGGCGCAGCCGACGGCCGCGGATGTGGACCGGGAGCGGGATGCCGCGCCCGGGGCGGTGCGGGGTGAGCACACCCACGGCGAGCAGCCGTTGCCCGGCCCTGGGCCCCGGTCCGGTGCCGGGCCCGGTGTCCGGCCGGCCGTTCAGCGGTCCTCCGTGCGGGGGCAGGTCCTCGACGCGTTGCGCACCGCGCTGGTCGCCGGTGAGCTGCGGCCCGGCGAGGTGTACTCGGCGCCCGCGCTCGGGGAGCGGTTCGGGGTCTCCGCGACGCCCGTGCGGGAGGCGATGCAGCAGCTCGCGCTGGAGGGCGCGGTGGAGGTGGTGCCGAACCGCGGGTTCCGGGTGGTGATGCGCGGGGCGCGGGAGCTGGCGGAGCTGGCGGAGGTGCGGGCGCTGATCGAGGTGCCGGTGATGCTGCGGCTGGCCCGTACGGTGCCGGCGGAGCGGTGGGCGGAACTGCGGCCGCTCGCCGAGGCGACGGTGCGGGCGGCGTCCTCCGGATGCCCGGCCACGTACGCGGAGTCGGACCGGTCCTTCCACCGGGCGCTGCTGACGCTCGCGGGCAACGAGCAGTTGGTGCAGATCGCCGAGGAGCTGCACCGCCGGGCCCAGTGGCCGTTGGTGGGCGGGCCCAGGGCGCGGGGGCGGGCCGAGCTGGTGGCGGACGCGGCGGAGCACATGGCGCTGCTGGAGGCGTTGATCGCGCGGGACGTGGATGTGGTGCGGTCGTTGGTGGGGGAGCACTTCGTCGGGGTGCGCTGAGGGCGGGACGCCGGTGCGGATCCGCGCCGACGGCCACGGCGACGTCATCCACCAGTGGAGGGCGTTGACGCGCCGTCCGCTGCGGGCGGGCACCCCCGGCACGTCCCCTTCCCGCCGTACGCGAGTACGGCCGATACGCACGCCCGCGGGCGGCAGCCCCCGGAACACGGCCCGCTTCCCGGCCGCCCCTCGGAGAGGCCGGGGTGGTGCGGGGAGCTAGGCCGTCGCCGCCGGTGGGGCCAGTTGGTGGGAGAGCCAGGTCGGCACACCTCCGAGCAGGCGGAACAACCGCCCCGCCTCCTCCCGCAGCCGCGTCGCCTCCGGTTCCGTCTCCGCGTCGGCCAGGGACGCCAGCGCGGGCGCCGTACCCACGAGGTAGCCCAACTCCTCCCGGATCCGCAGGGATTCCGCGAAGCCGTGCCGTGCCTCCGCCAACTCTCCCTCGCGAAGGGCGAGTCCGGCGAGGTGGCGCCAGGTGAAGGAGAGCAGCAGCGCGTCGGAGTGCGCGGTCGCGCCCGCGTGGGCCCGTCGGTACGCGGCCCGCGCGGCTTGCGGGGAACCGGTCAGGTTCTCCGCCACCAGGCCCCGGCGGAAGTCGAGCAGGGCCCGCCTCGGCGCCCCCGGCGTGATCAGCGCCGCCGCCCGCCCCAACGCGGCCCGCGCCTCGTCGGCCCGGTCGCGTACGCCGTGCAGCGTGGCCGCGTACGCGAGGTGCCCGCGTTCACAGGCCGCCGCACCCCGCTCGTCGTCACCGTGGGCCAGCGCCTCGGCCGTACGCAGCGCGTCCTCGGCCTCCTCCCAGCCCTGCTCGGTGTACAGGCACCGTTCCACCAGCAGCGAGGCCCGCTGCAGCGCGGCCGGTGCGGTGACCGGCTGGAGCAGGGCGGCCGCGTCGGCCCAGCAGGCGCGTGAGCGCAGCCGCCACACCGCGGTCTGGAGTGGATCGTCGCCGGCGGTCGTTCCGTAGCCAGACATGGCGGTGTGCGCCACGTTGCCCTCCCCGAGCACGCCATCGAGCTTTGGTTGGTGGCCGCATCTCAGCACGAATCCGCGCGCCCGGCCAAGGGGGCGGGTGAAGGATTTCACAAAGTCGGGGGACTCGGCCGCCCCCCGGGGCTCAGCTCATGCGCAGGGCCAGGAAGAAGTCCAGCTTGTCCTCCAGGCGCGACAGGTCGCGGCTCGTCAACTGCTCGATCCGGCCGACGCGGTAGCGCAGCGTGTTGACGTGCAGGTGGAGGCGGGCGGCGCAGCGGGTCCAGGAGCCGTCGCAGTCGAGGAAGGCCTCCAGGGTGGGGATCAGCTCGGCGCGGTGGCGGCGGTCGTAGTCGCGCAGCGGGTCCAGGAGGCGGGCCGTGAAGGCGCGGCGGACGTCGTCGGGGACGAACGGGAGCAGGAGGACGTGGGAGGCCAGCTCCTGGTGGCCCGCCGCGCAGACCCGGCCGGGGCGGGCGGCGGCCACGCGGCGGGCGTGCCGGGCCTCCTCCAGGGCGCCGCGCAGGCCCTCCGCCGAGTGGACGGACGCGCTGACGCCGAGGGTGACCCGGCCGTCGTCGTCGAGACCGGCCGACAGGGGGTCCCGTACGGACTCCAGCAGGGCGTCGGCCAGGATGCCCGCCTCCGAGCCGTCGTGTTCCGAGGAGACGGCCGGGAGCGGGACGAGGGCGACGGCCTCGTCGCCGGTGTGGGCCACCGCGATGCGGTCGGAGGGCTCGGGGCCGGTGGCCTGCGGGTCGACCAGGATCTCCTCCAGGAGGGACTGGGCCACCGGGCCGCCTTCGAGCTCGCCGCCCGCCCATTCGACGCGGGCCACCACGACCTGCCACTGCGGGGCCGCACCGAGGCCGGGCAGGAGCACGGGGGCGGCCACCCGCAGGCGGGCCGCGATCTCGGCGGGGGCGGCTCCCGTCTGCACCAGTTCGAGGACTTCCTGCGCCAGGCGGCGCCGGACCGTACGGGCCGCGTCCCGGCGGTCGCGTTCCACCGCGATCAGCTGGGTGACGCCCTCCAGGAGATCCAGCCGCTCCTCGGGCCAGTCCCCGGCGTCCGCCTCCACGGCCAGCAGCCAGTCCGACAGGACCGTCTCGCGTACGTCCCGGGAGGCCTGCGCCGAGCGGTCGCCGGCACGGACCGGGAAGAGCGAGTAGGCGGTGGAGCCGAGCGTGACGCGGTGCGGGCCGCGACGACCGGTGCGGACCGCCGCCAGGTGTTCGGCCGCGAGCTTCGCGCAGACGTCGGCGGGCAGGCCGGCGCCCGCGGCCTTCGGGCCCGCGATCGGGCGGCCGGCGGGGGAGAGCACCCACGCCCGCAGGTCCAGGTCGGAGCCGAGCAGGTCCAGGACCACCTCCGGGCCGCCGCCCGCCGGGCCCGAGGTCATCATCCGGCGGTGCCGGTCGACCACGGCCGCGAGGTCCCCGGCCCGCTCGCCGGAGACCTGCCGCACGACGTGCTCGGTGATCGTCGCGAAGGCCACCGCCTCGTGCACGGCGAACAGGGGAAGACGGTGACGGGCGCAGGCCACGACGAGATCGCCGGGGACCTCTCCGAGCTCGGCCTCGCCGGCGGCGAGGGCGGCCACGCCGGCCTGCACGAGGATCCGTACGAACGCCTCGGAGTCCGCGGCGTCCCGCCGCCAGGCCAGGCCCGTGAGGACCAGTTCCCCGCCCGAGAGGTAGCGGCTGGGGTCGCGCAGGTCGGTGGTCATCACGCCCCGCACGGCGCGGTCCAGCTCGTCCTCGCCGCCGAGCAGCCGCAGGCCCAGCGCGTCGGTGTCCAGCAGTGCGCGCAGCCGCATTCTCGTCGCCGCCGTTCTTTGTCTCGAAAAACACGATGGAGTCTGAAGGGTTTGCCGGGGGAGGGCGGGCCGGCCCGGGGAGCGGGTTCGGATGTTCTCCGCCCTCGGACTGTGTCCCAGGTCACGCGGGGGGTGTCTCGCGTTTCCCCGGCGAAACGGAGGGGTTTCTGATGGACTCCGTTCATACGAATCTACAAGATGACCTCCCTGGCCAGCCAACTCCTTCATGGTTTCCGTGACTGACCCGGTCGGCGTACGGCGCTGTGTACTGGCCTGACTGCCTGTGAACAGCACCTGAACGAGCCGCGCCCGCCGCACCCGGATTGGCTCGATCCGTTCGACCCACGAGACGAAGAAGAGAGCCGGTCATGGACTTCCTTCGCCCCGCCAGCTGGGAGGAGGCGCTCGCCGCGAAGGCCGAGCACCCCACCGCTGTGCCGATTGCGGGCGGCACCGACGTGATGGTCGAGATCAACTTCGACCACCGCCGGCCCGAGTACCTCCTCGATCTCAACCGCGTCGGCGACCTCTACGAGTGGGAGGTCGGCGAGGAGAGCGTCCGGCTCGGGGCCTCCGTCCCGTACAGCAGGATCATGGACCACCTGCGCGCCGAGCTGCCGGGGCTGGCTCTCGCCTCGCACACGGTCGCCTCCCCGCAGATCCGCAACCGCGGCGGCGTCGGCGGCAACCTCGGCACCGCCTCCCCGGCCGGCGACGCCCACCCCGCCCTGCTGGCGGCGGGGGCGCAGGTCGAGGCCGAGTCGGTGCGGGGGTCGCGGCTGATCCCGATCGACGACTTCTACACCGGCGTGAAGCGCAACGCGCTCGCCGCCGACGAACTCATCCGGGCCGTGCACATCAAGAAGGCCGACGGGCCGCAGCAGTACTCCAAGGTCGGTACGCGCAACGCCATGGTCATCGCGGTGTGCGCCTTCGGGCTCGCCCTGCATCCCGGGACGCGGACCGTGCGCACCGGGATCGGCTCGGCCGCGCCCACGCCGGTGCGGGCGAAGACGGCGGAGGAGTTCCTGAACGCCGCGCTCGACGAAGGCGGGTTCTGGGACAACGGGAAGATCATCACGCCGTCGGTCGCCCAGCAGTTCGCGGACCTGTGCGCCGGGGCCTGCAACCCGATCGACGACGTCCGGGGCACCGCGAGCTACCGGCGCCACGCGGTCGGCGTCATGGCCCGCCGCACGCTGACCTGGACCTGGGAGTCGTACCGCGGCACCGCCGCCCGCAGCGAGGGAGTCGCCTGATGCGCGTCAATTTCACGGTCAACGGACGTCCGCAGGAGGCCGACGACGTGTGGGAGGGCGAGTCCCTGCTGTACGTGCTGCGCGAGCGGCTCGGGCTGCCCGGCTCGAAGAACGCCTGCGAGCAGGGGGAGTGCGGATCGTGCACCGTCCGCCTGGACGGAGTGCTGGTGTGTTCCTGCCTGGTCGCCGCCGGGCAGGTGGAGGGCCGGGAGGTCGTCACCGTCGAGGGTCTCGCCGAGTACGCCAGGCAGCGCTCCTGCGGGACGGGCGCCTGCGGCACCTCGCTGGACGAGGCCAGGCACTGGGCCGCCGAAGCCGGCCAGGACTCCCACACCGGCGAGGGCACCGAACTCTCGCCCGTCCAGCAGGCGTTCATCGACGCCGGCGCCGTCCAGTGCGGCTTCTGCACGCCGGGGCTGCTGGTCGCGGCCGACGAGATGCTGGAGCGCAACCCGAACCCGACCGACGCGGACATCCGCGAGGCGCTCTCGGGCAACCTGTGCCGCTGCACCGGCTACGAGAAGATCATGGACGCGGTCCGCCTGGCGGCCGCCCGGCAGGGAGAGGCGGTCTGAGCATGTCCTTCCCCACTTCCGGCTTCGCCCGAGCGGGCGGTGCGCCCATCGGCGCCCCCGTCGGCACTCCCACCAAGCTCACCCAGGGTGCCGGGACCAGAGGCGGCATCGGCGAGTCCACGCTCCGCCCGGACGGCACCCTCAAGGTCACCGGCGAGTTCGCGTACTCCTCCGACATGTGGCACGAGGACATGCTCTGGGGCCAGATCCTGCGCTCCCCGGTCGCCCACGCCGAGATCGTGTCCATCGACACCTCCGAGGCGCTCGCCCTGCCCGGCGTCCACGCCGTCCTGACCTACGACGACCTGCCGACCGACGTGCGGAACTACGGCCTGGAGATCCAGGACACCCCGGTCCTCGCACACGGCAAGGTGCGCCACCACGGCGAGCCGGTCGCCATCGTCGCCGCCGACCACCCCGAGACCGCGCGCCGCGCCGCCGCCAAGATCAAGGTCGAGTACCGCGAGCTCCCGGTGATCACCGACGAGGCCTCCGCGACCGCCCCCGACGCGATCCTCGTCCACGAGGACCGCGACGACCACCACATCGGCCACGTCCCGCATCCGAACATCGTCCACCGCCAGCCGATCGTCCGCGGGAACGTCGAGGAGGCCGCGAAGAGGGCCGACGTCGTCGTCCGGGGCGAGTACACCTTCGGCATGCAGGACCAGGCCTTCCTCGGCCCCGAGTCCGGCCTCGCCGTGCCCGACGAGGACGGCGGCGTCCACCTCTACGTCGCCACCCAGTGGCTCCACTCCGACCTGCGGCAGATCGCGCCCGTCCTCGGCCTGCCCGAGCGCAAGGTACGGATGACGCTCTCCGGCGTCGGCGGCGCCTTCGGCGGGCGCGAGGACCTGTCGATGCAGATCCACGCCTGCCTGCTGGCCCTGCGCACGGGCCGGCCCGTCAAGATCGTCTACAACCGGTTCGAGTCCTTCTTCGGGCACGTCCACCGCCACCCGGCCAAGCTGTACTACGAGCACGGGGCGACGAAGGACGGCAAACTGACCCACCTGAAGGCCCGGATCGTGCTCGACGGCGGCGCGTACGCCTCCGCCTCCCCGGCCGTCGTCGGCAACGCCGCCTCGCTCGGCGCCGGCCCCTACGTCATCGACGACGTGGAGATCGAGGCCATCGCCCTCTACACCAACAACCCGCCCTGCGGCGCGATGCGCGGCTTCGGCGCGGTCCAGGCGTGCTTCGCCTACGAGGCGCAGATGGACAAGCTGGCGCGGCGACTGGGCCTGGACCCGGTGACGTTCCGGCAGCTCAACGCGATGGAGCAGGGCACCCTGATGCCGACGGGCCAGCCCGTGGACTCCCCGGCGCCGGTCGCCGAACTCCTGCGCCGCGTCAAGGCCATGCCGATGCCGCCGGAGCGCCAGTGGGAGTCCAGCGAGGGCGCGGACGTACGGCAGCTGCCCGGCGGTCTGTCCAACACCACGCACGGCGAAGGCGTCGTCCGGGGCGTCGGCTACGCGGTCGGCATCAAGAACGTCGGCTTCTCCGAGGGCTTCGACGACTACTCGACCGCGCGGGTACGCATGGAGGTCGTCGGCGGGGAGCCCGTCGCGACCGTGCACACCGCGATGGCGGAGGTCGGCCAGGGCGGGGTCACCGTCCACGCGCAGATCGCCCGCACCGAGCTGGGCGTGGCGCAGGTGACGATCCAGCCGGCCGACACACAGGTCGGCAGCGCCGGTTCGACGTCCGCGTCGCGGCAGACGTACGTCACCGGTGGCGCCGTCAAGAACTCCTGCGAGCTCGTGCGGGAGAAGGTCCTGGAGATCGGGCGGCGCAAGTTCGGCTCGTACCACCCCGCCTGGGCCACCGCCGAACTGCTGCTGGAGGGCGGCAAGGTCGTCACCGACGGCGGTGAGGTCCTCGCCGGCCTGGCCGACGTGCTGGAGGGCGAGGCCGTCGAGGTCGAGGCGGAGTGGCGGCACCGGCCGACCGAAGCCTTCGACCTGCGCACCGGGCAGGGCAACGGCCATGTGCAGTACTCCTTCGCCGCGCACCGCGCCGTCGTCGAGGTCGACACCGAGCTCGGCCTGGTGAAGGTCATCGAGCTGGCCTGCGCCCAGGACGTCGGCAAGGCGCTCAACCCGCTGTCCGTCCTCGGGCAGATCCAGGGCGGCACCACCCAGGGGCTGGGCATGGCCGTCATGGAGGAGATCGTCGTCGACCCGAAGACGGCGAAGGTCAAGAACCCCTCCTTCACGGACTACCTGATCCCCACCATCCTCGACACGCCGACCATCCCGGTCGACGTCCTCGAACTCGCCGACGACCACGCCCCGTACGGGCTGCGCGGGGTCGGCGAGGCCCCCACCCTGTCGTCGACCCCGGCGGTCCTCGCGGCGATCCGCGCGGCGACCGGGCTGGAGCTGAACAGGACACCGGTACGTCCCGAACACCTGACGGGAACCTGAGTCCTGCGGGGGCCCAGTCCCCCGGATCCCCGTTGTCCGTCTCGGGCCGTCCCCCGGGTCGTGCACCTCCCCAAATCCCGTACGTCGCCGTAGGCGGCCCACGGGTGCCCCTGTGAACCTTGGGAGTAGGCCCACATGACCCAGTCACTGACCCCCAGGACCTCAGCCGACGACGCGGGCGACGGCGCCCGCGTCCCGGCCGGCGGGTCCTGGCTCGACCGGTACTTCCACATATCCCGGCGGGGATCGACGCTCGCGCGCGAGGTGCGCGGCGGCGTCACCACTTTCATGGCGATGGCGTACATCCTCCTGCTCAACCCCCTGGTCCTGTCCGGCAAGGACGTGGCGGGGGACACGCTCGGCCGACAGGCGCTGATCACCGCGACCGCGTTCGCGGCCGCCCTCACCACCCTCCTGATGGGGTTCTTCGGCAAGGTGCCGCTGGCCCTCGCCGCCGGCCTGTCCGTCTCCGGTGTGCTCTCCTCGCAGGTCGCACCCCAGATGACCTGGCCGCAGGCGATGGGCATGTGCGTGCTGTACGGCGTCGTCATCATGCTGCTGGTCGTCACCGGCCTGCGCGAGATGATCATGAACGCGATCCCGCTCGCGCTCAAGCACGCCATCACCATGGGCATCGGCCTGTTCGTCGCGCTCATCGGCTTCTACAAGGCCGGCTTCGTCCACCAGGGCGAGGCGACCCCCGTCTCCCTCGGTCCCGCGGGCGAGTTGGCCGGCTGGCCGGTGCTGCTCTTCGCCCTCACCCTCCTCGCGATCTTCATGCTCCAGGCGCGCGGGGTCCCCGGCGCGATCCTGCTCGGCATCGTCGGCGGCACCGCGCTCGCCGTGCTCCTCAACGCGCTCGACGTCATCGACCCGCAGCAGTGGGCGAGCGGCGCCCCCGAACTGCACGGCGGCGCGGTCTCCATGCCCGACTTCTCCCTCTTCGGCGACGTCGAGTTCGGCGGCTGGGGCGAGGCCGGCGCGATGACCGTCGGCATGATCGTGTTCACGCTCGTGCTCGCGGGGTTCTTCGACGCGATGGCCACCATCATCGGCGTGGGCACCGAGGCGAAACTCGCCGACGCGCAGGGCCGGATGCCGGGCCTGTCCAAGGCGCTGTTCATCGACGGCGCGGGCGGTGCGATCGGCGGCGTGGCGGGCGCCTCGGGCCAGACGGTGTTCGTCGAGTCCGCGACCGGCGTCGGCGAGGGTGCCCGCACGGGCCTGTCCTCCGTCGTCACCGGCCTCTTCTTCGCGGCCTGCCTGTTCTTCACCCCGCTCACCTCGATCGTGCCGGGCGAGGTCGCGGCCGCCGCCCTGGTCGTCATCGGCGCGATGATGATGATGAACGCCCGCCATGTGGACTGGGCCGACCGCGCCACCGCGATCCCGGTCTTCCTGACCGTCGTGATCATGCCGTTCACGTACTCCATCACCGCCGGCGTCGCGGCCGGAGTGATCTCGTACGCCGCCATCAGGACCGCCCAGGGCAAGGCACGGGAGATCGGCGCCTTCATGTGGGGTTTGACCGTGATCTTCCTGGTCTACTTCGCCCTTGCGCCGATCGAGAGCTGGATGGGCGTGCACTAGGCGCCCTCCCCAGGTCCGCAGCCCTCCCCACCCGCACCGCCGAGGAGACCGAGACACATGCTGGACATCGCCGAAGAGCTCCACCGGTGGGCCGGGCAGGGACGCGACTTCGCCGTGGCCACCGTGGTGGCCGTCGGCGGCAGCGCGCCCCGCCGGCCCGGCGCCGCCCTCGCGGTGGACGCCGACGGCACGGCGATCGGCTCGGTCTCCGGCGGCTGTGTGGAGGGCGCGGTCTACGAGCTGTGCCGACAGGCGCTCACGGACGGCGAGCCGGTCCTGGAGCGCTTCGGCTACAGCGACGAGGACGCCTTCGCCGTCGGCCTGACCTGCGGCGGCGTCATCGACATCCTCGTCGCACCGGTCCGGACGGGCGACCGGGTCCGCCCGGTGGTCGCGGCGGCACTCGACGCCGCCGCGCACGGCCGGCCGGCGGCGGTCGCCCGGATCGTCTCCGGCCCCGCCGGCCTCATGGGCCGCGCGATGCTGGTCCACCCCGAGGGCGCGTACGACGGCGGTTTCGGCGCCCACCCCGAACTGGACCGCACGGTCGCCGCGGAGGCCGGCGCCTTCCTGGACGCGGGCCGCACCGGCACCCTGGAGATCGGCGAGCAGGGCTCCCGCTGCGGCTCCCCGCTCACGGTGCTCGTCGAGTCCTCGGTCCCCCCGCCCCGGATGATCGTCTTCGGCGCGATCGACTTCGCGTCGGCGCTGGTGCGCGTCGGCAAGTTCCTGGGCCACCACGTGACGGTGTGCGACGCGCGCCCGGTGTTCGCCACCCGGGCCCGCTTCCCGGAGGCCGACGAGATCGTCGTCGAATGGCCGCACCGGTACCTGGAGCGCACGCGGGTCGACGCCCGCACGGTCCTGTGCGTCCTGACCCACGACGCCAAGTTCGACGTCCCCCTGCTGAAGCTCGCCCTGCGGCTCCCGGTGGCGTACGTCGGCGCGATGGGCTCCCGCCGCACCCACCTGGACCGCGCCGCCCGCCTGCGCGACGTCGGCGTGAGCGACCCGGAGCTGGCACGTCTGCGGTCCCCGATCGGCCTCGACCTGGGCGCCCGTACACCGGAGGAGACGGCCCTGTCGATCGCCGCGGAGATCGTCGCCGCCCGGCGGGGCGGAAGCGGGGTTCCCCTGACCGGGGCGCACACGCCGATCCACCACGACGTGACACGACGGCCGGCGGGACGCGTCGGCTCGGTGGCCTGAACCGGGTCGCGCGCGCTCCGAACCGGCCCGCGAGCGGGAGCGAAGGCCCTTAGGCCGGCGCTCCGGTCAGCCTCCGCCGGCCGTCAGGGGCGTCTGAGCAGCTGGTTGACCGTCCGGCCGAAGACCGACCGCGCCGCCATCCCCAGCAGGGGATCGAAGAGCGAGGGCAGCAGCCGTACCCGGAGTTCCTCGCGCCAGACCACCCGCGCACGCCCCCCGGGCCCCGGCCGCACCTCGATCTCCGCCCACCCCCTGACCACCCGGCCCCGCTTCTCCAGGCGGACGAAGCCCGGTTCGTCGTCCGCCGGCGGGCGCCACACCGTGACCTCCATCCGGTCGTCGAAGGAGAGCGGACCGGCCCCCGTGCGGGCCACCAGGACCGTGCCCACGTCCGTGGGCGCAGGCGTGGTCACGGTGACGCGGGTCAGCGGGACCGACGTGGCGTGCCGGGGCCACTCCGTGAGGCGGCGCCAGGCTTCGCCGGGCGGGATCGGGGCCGTGCGTTCGAGCTGGAAAGTGACCACAGGACGATCGTAGGGAGTCCGGCCTGTTCAGCGGGGTGTTCGTATACGGCTCACACGTGTGGCCCAGCGGGTCGTGGGCGAGGAGCCGTGTCAGGGGCGCACGGGGTTCTGATCCCTTTCGCCCGCCGGCCGGCGCATGAGCGGCCGGCGCCCGGTTACCCGGAGGGGACGCACGTGAACGCGAGCGAGGAGGTGCGGCCGTGAGCCGCGTGAAGGCTGTGCTGTTCGAACGGGACGGCGTTCTCGTCGAGGACGTCCCGGACAACGCCGACCCCGGCCGGGTCCGCCCCGTCGCCGGCGCCCGTGAGGCGGTCGGGCTGCTGCGGCTGCACGGGATCAGCACCGGGGTCCTCACCCACCAGCCCGGCGTGGCCCGCGGACTGCTCGGCGACGCCGACGTACGGCGTGTCGACCGGCGTGTCGACGACCTCCTCGGCCCGTTCGACGTGTGGGGCGTGTGCCCGCACGACCCCGGCGACGGCTGCCGCTGCCGCCCACCGGAACCGGGGCTGATCCTGTGGGCGGTCGGACGGGTGTGCACCGCCCCGTCGGACTGCGTCGTCGTCGGCGACCTCGGCACGCACGTCGAGGCCGCACGCCGGGCGGGCGGCCACGGCATCCTCGTCCCCTCCGACCGGACCCCGCCCAAGGAGACGGCGCGCGCGGACCATGTGGCGCCCGATGTCCTGACCGCCGTCCGCGCGCTGCTGACCGGACCGCCGCGGGGGCGGGTCCTCGTCGACGAACGGCCCATCGAGGCCGCGTACGACACCGGGGAGGGGCCGCAGTGAGGCCCCTCCCCGGATGCCGCTGTCACTGGCCGTAGAACGTGGCGTCCGCCCGGTCCGTGGCCGTGCTCACCGGCTGCGTGTACAGCAGGTAGGTGTAGTGGCGGATGTAGCGCCCGGCGGAGGCGTACGACTCGTAGGAGACGCCCGCCGCGTCCGCGAGGCCCGCGCGCCGGTAGAAGGTGGCGTCGGAGGCGAACTGGGCCGTCCCGTCGTTCTTCTCCAGCCGGACCTCGAAGCTCGCGTTGCTCCGCAGGTAGTAGCCGGGGAAGTTGGCCGACTCCAGCGACACGGTGCCGCTGCCGGCCAGGCCGGCGACGGCCCGGAACTGGGAGTCCGCGAGCGGGCTGACGTTCGTGTCGACGCGGGCGCGGTAGTCGTAGTGCCGGACGAAACGGTCCGGGAAGTTGTACGACGACAGGCGCTGCGGGGTGACCCCGTCGGCCACCGGGATGCCGAAGTCGGGGGTGCCGTCGGCCTTCCAGTACAGCTTCTGCACGCGGGTGCGGCGGTTCGGGTCGTTCAGCGGGTCGCCGCTGATGTCCTTGTAGTTGCGGTCGTGGTAGACGAGGACGTCGCTCTTGCCGTCCTCGGAGACGGTGAACGAGTTGTGGCCCGGACCGTACTGGCCGGTGGCCGCGTTGCTGGTGAAGACCGGGGTCGGACTCTTCGTCCAGGACGCCGGGTTGAGCAGGTCCGCGCTCGCGGAGGCGGACAGCAGGCCGAGGCAGTAGTTGCTGTCGGTGGCGCTCGCCGAGTACGACATGAACACCTTGCCGCCGTGCTGGACCACCGCCGGGCCCTCGTTGACCTTGTAACCGACCGTCTCCCAGGCGTAGGTGGGGCGGGTCAGCAGGACCGGAGTGCCGGTGATGGCCCAGGGGCTGGACATCTTCGCGAGGTAGACGTCGGTGTTGTTGTCGACCGACGGGTCGCGCTGCGCCCAGGACAGGTAGCGCACCCCGTTCACCACGAAGGTCGTGGCGTCCAGGGAGAAGCTCTCCCACTGGGTCCTGATCTGGCCCTTCTCCACCCAGGTGGCGGTCAGCGGGTTGGCGCCGGTGCCCTCCAGGACGTACATCCGGATCGCCCACTTGTCACTGGTGGAGCCGGCGGCGAAGTACACGTACCACTTGCCGTCGATGAAGTGGATCTCCGGTGCCCAGATGTTGGCGCCCATCACGCCGCTGGCGTGCTTGGTCCAGATCGTCGTCTCGGGCGCGGTCTTCAGACCCTGGATGGTGGTCGCCCGGCGCAGCACGATGCGGTCGTACGCGGGGACGGTCGCGGTGAAGTAGTAGTAGCCGTCGGTGTGCTTGAAGATGTGCGGGTCGGCGCGCTGTTCGGCGAGCGGGTTGGTGTAGGTGACGGCGGGGGAGTCGGGCACGGCGGCCTGGGCGGCGGGGGCCGGGCCGGCCAGACAGGCCGCGAGGGCGACCAGCCCGGCCATGAGCAGGCGTACGGCGTTGCGTCTCAAGGGGGTTCTCCGGATCACTGGGTGCGGGGCGGGGAGGGAGGTCACGTCGTGGGCACGAGCCGCCACTGCTGGCAGTTGTTGTTCAGCCACGTCCACAGCCGTACGTCGGCCCCGTTCGCGGTGGAGCAGTTCGCGACGTCGGCGACCTTGCCGCTGTTCTCGTTCACGATCCGCACGTAGTCACCGGTGGCCGTGTGGACGAGACGGAACTTCTGGCAGTTGTTGTTCAGCCAGGACCACTGGGCGATGTCGGTGCCGTCGGCCGTCGCGCAGCCCGCGGTGTCCATGACCTTGCCGGTCGCGACGTTGACCAGCCTGCTGGTGTCGTTGCCGAGGTCCTCGACGCGCCACTTCTGGTTGGCGCCGCCGGTGCAGCCCCACTGGAAGATGTTGGTGCCGTCCGCGGTGTTGCCGCCCTCGACGTCCAGGCACTTGCCGCTGTTGCGGTTCACCAGGGCGTATGCGGTCGGGGTCGCCGCGGTCTCGCCCGAGGGGCCGGGCAGCGTCGTGCCGAGGGCCACCGGGGTGCCGAAGTTCGGCGTGCCGTCCGCGTTCCAGGTGAACTTCTGCGCCCGCGTGGTACGGCCGTTGCCGCAGCCGCCGTTCGCGGTGTCGTTGGCGTGGTAGACGATCCAGTTCTCGGTGCCGTCCGGCGAGCTGAAGAAGCCGTTGTGGCCGGGGCCGTAGACGCTCGCCGCGTCATTGCGCTGGAAGACCGGCGTCTGCTTCTTCGTCCAGGAGGAGGCCAGCAGGGGGTTGCTGCCGGTGAGCTCCAGCTGGCCCAGCTTGTAGTCCGGGGTGCCACAGAAGCTCGCGGAGAAGGTGAGGAAGGTCCGGCCGTCGTGGTAGAGCGGTTCCGGTCCCTCGTTGACCGCGCCGCCCGAGGTCTCCCAGCTCAGTGTGGGGCTGGAGATGATGGTGAAGGTGCTGCTCGCCAGTGTGTACGGGTTGCTCATCGGCGCGATGACCAGGCTCTGCGTACTGCCGTTGATGAAGCCGCTGCCGACCATGTACAGGCTGTTGTTCGCCTTCAGGACGGTGGCGTCGATGAGCCAGCCGCCGGGGGTGAGGTTGGAGCCGCTGAGCTGGTTCTTGTAGGTGTACGGGCCCATCGGGTCGGTGCCCGCGCTCTCCAGGACATGGGTGCGCTGGGAGTCGCAGCAGGCGACACCGCTCTGCCCCGCCGAGTAGTACAGGTACCAGCGGCCGTCGAGGAAGTGCAGCTCGGGTGCCCAGATATTGGTGTTGCGGGTGGGGGTCGTGTCACTGAAGACCTGGACGCTGGCGGCCGTGGACAGGCCGGCCAGGGTCGGCGACTTCCGCATGGTCAGCACGCCGGTGAAGGACGTGGTGACCAGGTAGTAGTTGCCGTTGTAGTACTCGAGCCAGGGGTCGGCCCCCTTGGTCGACTTGACCGGGTTGGTGTACGGGCGGCCCTCGGCGGCGGTGGCCGGCGTCGTCGCCGACACCATGGCGATCAGGACGGCGAGCACGCACAGGATGAGGGACCTGTGGCGTCTGGCGGGGGGCTGCTCTGAGGTCTTCGGCATGCGGGACCGTCCTGTCCGTCATTTCGAACGTGGTTCGTAAATTCGGTCAGAAGATAAGCGGGGGCCATGCTTCCGTCAACGGTTTCGTCACACGCGCTTTACCTGGACGACGCTCAGGGTGTTCGCGGCGACGATCGCGCCGGTGCCCGCCCGCTCCGCCCGCCGCAGGTTCCGGCCGAGCCCGGTCCACCCCACCACGGCGGCCGGGACGGGGCTGACGCTCATGCGCGGCCCGAAGCCCTGGGCCGGCCCTGCTCAGGCTGCGGCCGCTGTCGTGTCGGCGGTGCCGTACCTGGCGGACCTGCTCACCCTGCGCCGCCGCACGGCCCGGGACGGCAGTGGGTTCCTCACCCGCGACTGGATCCAAATCGGCAGGTGCTCCTTGGCGCCGACGCAGTGGTGCGGCGCTCCCTCGGCGAGCCCGACCGCCCGGCCCAGGCCGTTGTCGGAGGTCGCCGCGCGGCCCTGACGGACGGACACGAGGCCGCCGTGACGCCGGTCTTGTGGCGCCTGACCTCCAAGTCCGGTCCGCGGCGCGGCAGTCGTGGCCTCATCGGCTCTCTTCCCGCCGGCGTCACCCTGGTTCGCCGATCCGAACGGTGCATCGGCCGTCATCGTCCAGTCCGTCTCCGGCCCCGAGGCGAGCTCCACCCGGATGCGGCTCTGCGGCTCGCTCCGCGCTGACCCCCGGCCGTTCTCCTCCCGGTGGGGCACGCGCCGGTCACCCGGGGTCAGGTCGACCAGACGACCCCGCCGTTGTGCACGATGACCACCTTGGCGTCGGCGCGGAGGACCAGCTGGGCGCCCTCGTGGCCATGGCTCTTGGAAGCCCAGATGGGGCGGTCGGCGGCGTTGTGGATGACGAGGTTGCCGTCGCTCTGGAAGATCGCCCGGTGGTTCTCGCCGAAGGTCATGGACGCCCAGACGGGCTTGCCCTTCTCGTTGTAGACGACGAGGTTGCCGTCGGTCTGCATGACCATGCGGATGCGGTTGGTGGTCCAGGCCTGGTCGACCTCCAGGACGCTGGTCGCGGAGACGGTCTCGGTGCTCCAGTCCGGCTGCGGGGTCGCCTTGGGCGTGGGCTTCTTCGTGGGCGAGCGGCTCGGCTCGGGCTTTGACGCGGGTGCGGGCGCGGCGGGCCTGGGGGCGGCGGACGTGGGGACGGCGACCTTCGGGGCCGCGCTCTTCGTCGCCTTCGCCTTGCTCGGGGACGGGCTGGGCTTCTCGGCCACGTAGTCGTCGAGGGCGGCGGAGGAGGGGTCCTGGTTCAGCACGGTGTCGGAGCCCTGCCCGGCCACCCCCTTGGCGGTGTCCGGGCGCGCCTCGTCCTTGGCGCCCCCGGCCAGCAGCAGCGGTACGGCGATCAGGGCGGCGCCGACGATCGCGGCCCCCGCCAGGACCGGCTTGCGGGGGCGTCCTCCGTCGACGCCGGTGCCGGCCTTGACGCCCGGGGGAGCGGTCGCGACGGCCGTCGCCAGGCCGACGCCCGCTGCGGGGACCGTGCTCGCTGCGGGCGTCTCGGATGCCTCGGGTGCTCCGGGTGCCTCGGTGGTCCCGGGTGCCTCGGTGGTCCCGGCGGCGGGCGGGGGCGGGGCTGCGGCTTTTCCGGTGGGAGCGGCGCCTGATTTCGCCTCGGGGGCGGCGGCTGATTCCGCCTCGGGGAGGGTGCCGGACTCCGCCTCGGGGACGGTGCCGGATTCCCGCTCCGGGGTGGCGCCGGACTTCGCCTCCAGGGTGGCGCCGGACTTCGCCTCCGGGGTGGCGGCAGGGCTCGGCGTTTCCTCGGGCGGTGTGGAGGGCGCGGGCGCGGACCCGGGCTCCTCCGCGTGGGGGGCGGCGGCCGCCTCCGGGTTCGCGCCGGCGGTGGGGGGCTGGGGGGACATGCGGTTCCTCCTCCTCGGTGGCGGAGCTCTCGGTGGTGGGCAGAGGGCCGCCCGCGCAGCGGACGGACCGGACGAACGCCGGTGAACGGGACGGGCGTCGGGTCAGCGCCATGTCCGGGTGAGCAGTTTCGTCCCGTCCCTCGCTGTCCGGTTCCGCGTGACCCCACACCTGCGTCGACAGGTCCGACGGCGTGTCCAACGTAACCCCTCGTGGAGAGGACAACCGCCCCAACTGCCCCTACGGACCCGTTCCTTTGTCCATCGTCGCCTCACTGCTCCCGGTACGTTCTCCAACCGGGCGGCAAACGGGCACGTCGGCGCCCGATACGGATCTTCCGCGGGCCCCCACGGACAGGGCTCGTGTGGCATTCTGTGGGCTCCCCGACTGGTCAGCGTCGGCGTGTGCGCATGCCGTTCGGCACCTTCGGCACCTTTCGGCACCTTCGGCACCCAAGATTTCGTACGGATCCAAGAGTTCAGGTGGAGATGCGGCCCGGAGAACGGCAAGAGGCCACGCTTGGCGCCCCGCCGGTGTCGCCCGAGGCATCCGGCCCGGCCGCCGCCGGCGCCGCCGAGGCCGCCGACACCCCTGAAACACCCGAGATACCCGAGGCCGTGCGGGCCGCTGCCCGCCGCGCGCCAGGGCACTGGATCGGCATGGTGGACCCGGAGTGGACTGAGGAGCGGACGCCGCCGGAGTGGGCGGTGCTGGGGGAATGGCAGTCGGACGAGAGCGGGGGCGTGGGGGAGTACCGCGCCAACCCGGCGTACCGGCCCTCGGCACGGGTGCTCGGCTGGCCGGAGCCCACCGACCCGGTGGACGCGGCGGCGCAGCGGGCCGCCACCGGCTACGGCTCGGTGGACGAGGCGCTCGCGGCGCTCGCGGAGGCGGAGGTGTCCGTGGTGCGCGGCCCGGACGGCGGGCCGCTCACGGCCGCCGGGCGGGACGGGGCGCCGGTGGTGCTGTTGTTCACCTCGCCGGCACACGCGTTCATGTCCGCGGCACTTCACCATGACACGGTTCCCGCACGGGAGTTGGCCCGTTCACTGAGTGGTGCCGGCACCCTGCTGATGGTCAACGCCGGGGCCGCGGCCCCCCTGCTCGTCCCGGCGGACAGTCTTCCCGGCCCCGGCCCCGGCGCGGGCGACGAGGGAACGCCCGCGGCGGACGCCGGGACGGAGACGAGCCCCGGCGCCCCCTTAGACCCGGACCCGGTGGACCGTACCGGCCCTCCAACCGCGGGCCCCTCCACGGACCGGACCGACAGCCCTTCCGCACCCTGGCCCCGCACCACAGAGAGGACCCCGTGACGCGTCCCGCCGAGCAGTCCCCCACATCCCCGGCGGCGCGCGCGGAGTCCGGTTCCGAGGGCGGGAACACGACGGCCGTCGCGACCGCCGTGAACGTCGCTCAGGCCGACCCCGATCCCGAGCCCGAGTCCGATGCCGCCGCGGCGGCCAAGAGCCGGCTGCCCGCGCTCGTGCGGACCATGACGGTGACCGCGATCGACCGGCCGCAGCAGCGGACCCGACCGGTGGGGCGGCCGGGCAGGGCGGTGCTGGCCGGGGCGGCGGTCGTGGGAGCGCTGCTCGTGTCGGTGCCGTTCCTGGTGCTCGACGACAACAACCGGGACAACGGCGCCTGGCTGCACCTGTGGAGCTGCGCGGGCACCGACAACCAGAAGTGGAGCGTCGTCTGACCGGACGCCCCCGGACCGGGAGCATCGTCCCCGGCATTCCCGCCCCGCCCGACGGGCGCGGCATGATGGCACCGTCGGCTCGCCGACCCGCGGCCCCCGGCGAGACGGGGTGCCCGTTCCAAGACGCCGCCGAAGCAAGGAGGTTGGTGCGTGTCGCGCCAGGTACTGACGGTCGGTCCCGGGGACCGGGACCGCTACCGGACCATCGGTGAGGCGCTCGCGGCGGCCCGTACCGGCGCGCTCATCAGCGTCCGGCCAGGGACGTACGCGGAGAACCTGGTGATCCAGACCCGGGTCACCCTCACCGCCGCCGAGGGGCGGGGCACGGTGGAGATCCGCCCGCGCTCGGGCAGCGTGCTCGCGCTGCGTGCCGACGCCGTGATGCTCTCCGAACTGACCCTGCGCGGCGGCGACGCCGAGCAGCCGGCCGTGGACGTGCGGCGCGGGCAGGCCGCGCTCGACGGCTGCGAGATCGTCGGTGCCGCCTGGACCGCGCTGCTGGCCGGCGGCACCGGTTCGCTCGCGCTGCGGGACTGCCGGGTGAGCAACCCGCAGGGCGCGGGCATCGTGGTCACCTCGACCACGCCCAGCACCGTGGAGTCCTGCACCTTCGAACACCTGGGCACCAGCGGCCTGGTCCTCGCCGAGCAGGGCGAGGCACGCGTCCGCGGCTGCACCGTGCGCGACGCGCGCGGCAACGGCCTGCTCGCCAACGGCGAGGCCCGCGGCACCGTCGAGGACTGCGACATCTCCTCCACCGACAAGCCCTCCCTCGCCCTGGAGCAGAACTGCTCCCTCTCGGTGATCCGGACCGTGGTGCACGACACCAGCACCGGCGTGCACCTGAGCAGCGCGGGCCGTACGACGCTGGAGGACGTCCGGGTCACCGGGGCCTCCGGGAACGGCATCACGCTGGCCGCCGGCACCGACCCGGTGCTGCGCCGCTGCCGCGTGTCCCGCACCCGCGGCCACGGCGTGCTGGTCACCGACCGGGCGCGCGGCACCTTCGAGGACTGCTGGGTGGACGGCGCGCAGGGCGTGGCGCTGCGGGTCGCCGGGGCCGCCTCCCCGGCGCTGACCGGCCTGACGGTCCGCGACTGCCACGAGACCGGGCTGCTCCTGGAGGAGGACTCCGCTCCGGAGCTGGACCGCCTTGAGGTGATCGGCGGCTCGCCCGCGATCGCGGTGCGCGGCGGTGCCAACCCGCTGCTGCGCCGGGCCCGGCTGGTGGAGCCCTCCGGTGACGGCATCACGGCCGCCAAGGACGCCCGCGGGCGCGCCGAGGACTGCGAGATCGTCCGGCCCAAGGGCGCGGGTGTGCGCGTGGCCTCCGGCAGCACCCTCTACCTGGCCGGCGGCGGGGTCTCCGACACCGGCACCAACGGCCTGGTGGTGGAGGACGGCGGCAGCGTCACCGTCCGCGACTTCCGTATCGAGATGTCCGGCGAGGAGGGCGTGGTGGTCGCCGCGGGCGGCGAGCTGACCGCCAACCGCACCCTGGTGCACGCCCCGCAGGGCCACGGTTTCCTGCTCTGCGAGGGCGCGCTCGCCTCGCTCAGCGGCTGCGAGGCCACCGGCGGCGCCCAGGACGGCTTCCGGGTGGAGTCCACCGCGCCGGTCTCCCTGGTGAACTGCCTCGCGCGGGAGAACGAGGGCGGCGGCCTGGTGCAGACCGCGCCCGGTGAACGGCTCGCCGTGGAGGGCCTGAACAGTGTCGGCAACGGCAAGCGGGACGCCTGGGGCACCGGCAGCGCCGAGAACACCGACCCGGCCGGCTCCGGCGCCGCGGACGCGCCCCCGCCGGACCGTGCGGACGGCCCGCTCGGCGCCCTGAACGCGCTGATCGGCCTGGAGAACGTCAAGCAGCAGGTGCGCACCCTGGTCAACCTGACCCAGCTCGCCCAGCGCCGCGAACAACTCGGCATGTCCGCCCCGCCGATGAGCCGCCACCTGGTCTTCGCCGGCCCGCCCGGCACCGGCAAGACCACCGTGGCCCGCCTGTACGGGGCGATCCTGGCCGAACTCGGCTCGCTGCGCAGCGGGCACCTGGTGGAGGTCTCCCGCGCCGACCTGGTCGCGCAGATCGTCGGCGGCACCGCGATCAAGACCACCGAGACCTTCCAACGGGCGCTCGGCGGCGTGCTGTTCATCGACGAGGCGTACACCCTCACCGCCGACAGCGGTCACGGCGGCGCCGACTTCGGCCGCGAGGCGGTGGACACCCTGCTGAAGCTGATGGAGGACCACCGCGACGACGTGGTGGTGGTCGCGGCCGGTTACTCCCGCGAGATGCAGTCCTTCCTCGGCTCCAACCCGGGTCTGGCCTCCCGCTTCTCGCGGACCGTCGAGTTCGAGAACTACTCGGTGCCCGAACTGGTCGCGATCATGGAGAACATGTGCGCCCAGCACCAGTACGAGCTGGGCGAGGGCACCGCGGCGGCGCTGGCCGCGCACTTCGAGGCGATGCCGCGGGACGCCGGCTTCGGCAACGGCCGTGCCGCGCGCGGGGTGTTCGAGGAGATGGTGGACCGGCAGGCGGTCCGGCTCGCCGGCCAGCCGCAGGTCGGCGAGCACGACCTGCGGCTGCTGCTGCCGGAGGACGTCTCCGCCACGGCAGCCGCGCAGGCGACCGCGACCGCCACCCCGGAGAACGACCCGCTGACCCGCCTCGGCGACATGGTCGGCCTGGCCGAGGTCAAGCGCGACGTCGCGGACCTGGTCAACCTCATCACCACCGCCCGGCATCGGGCCGCCGCCGGGCTCCCGGTGCCCTCGCTCAGCCACCACATGGTCTTCACCGGCCCGCCCGGCACCGGCAAGACCACCGTCGCCCGCCTCTACGGGGAGATCCTGTCCCAGCTCGGCATCCTCGAACGCGGCCAGCTGGTCGAGGCGGCCCGCGCCGACCTGGTCGGCCGCTACATCGGCCACACCGCCCAGCTCACCCGCGAGGTCTTCGAACGGGCCCGTGGCGGCGTGCTGTTCATCGACGAGGCCTACACCCTCACCCCGCGCGGCGGCGGCGCCGACTTCGGCCAGGAGGCGGTGGACACCCTGCTGAAGCTGATGGAGGACCACCGCGACGAGGTGGCCGTCATCGTGGCCGGCTACACCGAGGAGATGGAACGCTTCCTCGCCTCCAACCCCGGCCTGTCCTCCCGCTTCCCGCGCCGGGTCGCCTTCGCCGACTACTCCTCCGAGGAACTGGTCACCATCGTGCGCACCCAGGCCGCGAGCATGGGCTACGAGTGCGGACCCGGCACCGGCCCGCTGCTCAAGGAGTACTTCGACGCGCTGCCCCGGGACCGCTCGTTCGGCAACGCCCGCCTGGCCCGCCAGGTGGTCGAGTCGATGGTCACCCGCCAGGCCGGGCGGCTCAGCTCGCTGGCCGCGCCCACCCTGGACGACCTGCGAGTCCTGCGCCCCGAGGACGTCACGGCCGCGGCCCCGAAGGCGGCCCGGTGAGGCCGCCCGCACGCAGGGCGGCCCGCCTGCTGTCCGGTGCCTCACTCGCCGCTGCCCTGCTGCTGCCCGGGGCCGGTCCGGTCCAGGCGGCCCCCGTGCCGGGCCCGCCCACGGCCGACGGGACCAAGGGCCAGGAACTGCCCGGGATGCCCTCCGCGTTCGATCCGGACGCCGAGCAGGTGGCCTGCACCCCCGCCTCCCGCCGGCAGGCGGAGAAGCAGGACTGGTCGCGCCAGCGCCTCGACCTGGACCGGCTGCACCGGCACGGCACCGGCGCGGGCGTGACCGTGGCCCTGATCGACACCGGGGTCGCCCCTGACGCCGCCGGGCTCGACGGCCGGGTCACCGCCCAGGGCGCCGCCGGTGACGACTGCGTCGGGCACGGCACCTTCCTGGCCGGGCTGATCGCCGGGACCGGCGGGGACAGCCCGAGCCTCGCCGGGGTGGCCCCGGCGGCGAAGATCCTGGCCCTGCGCGGCACCGACGCGCGCGGTGCGGCCGACCCCGCCCTGGTCGCGCAGGCAGTGCGCGAGGCGACCGCGGCCCGGGCCGGGGTGATCGCCGTCGCGGTGGCCCTGCCGCGCCGCGACTCGGCGCTGACCCGCGCGGTCGCCGACGCCCGCCGCGCGGGCGCGGTGGTGGTCGCCGCGGCCGCCCCGGACCCGCCGCCCCGGGGCGGCACCGACGAGATCGCGCCCCGCACGTACTGGCCGGCCGGTGAGCCGGGCGTCCTCTCGGTCGCCGACATGCTCCCCGACGGCGCCCGCCCGGACGGCTCCCTGCCCACCGACGGCATCGACCTGGCCGCCCCCGGCGCCGGAGTGGTCTCCGGCGGCCCGCGCGGCGACGGCCACTACCTCGGCGGCGGCGCCTCGGTGGCCACCGCCTACGCCGCCGGGGCCGCCGCGGTGGTCCGCGCCGTCCGCCCCGGGGACTCCCCGGACGCCGTCACCCGCCGTCTGACCGCCACCGCCTACCCCGCCGACCTCCCCCAGCTCGACCCCTACGCCGCCGTCACCACCGTCCTCGGCGACCCGGCCCCGCCCGCCGGTGCCGATCGCGGCTCCGCTCCGGTCGTCCTCCGCGACACCTCCGCGGCCGACCGGGCCACCGACCGCGCCACGCTCGTCGTCCTGTTCGGCACCGCCGGCGTCCTCGCCGTCCTGTGGGCCGCCTACGCCGTTCCGCGGGCCCGCGCCCGGGGGTGGCGTCCGGCGGGAGAGGGCGCAGCGGGGCCGGAATGACCGGAATCGCCGGGATCGCCGGAATGAACTGAGGGCCGGTGGGGCCACTTCAGGTGGTCCCGCCGGCCCCGCGTCGTGTCCGTTCCCGTGTCCGCTCAGCCGCCCTGCCCCGGGCTCTCCTCCACCAGTGCCGTCTGCATCAGCCGCTCCCGGCGGCGGGCGATGTGCAGGGCCCGGCCGGGGGGCAGGTTGCGGGGTTTGGCGTTGCCGAAGAGACGGCCTTCGGTGGGCGGGCAGGACAGGAGGACGGCGGGGTTGTTGGCCTCGTCGAGGCGGCGCAGGAGGCCGTCGCCGAGGCCGCGTCCGGCGCCCATGGCGCTGCGGGCGACGATCAGGTGCAGGCCCATCTCGAAGCCGAGGGTCAGGTGCTCGAAGAGCGGCTCGAAGGGGCTCTGGAAGGAGTTGCCGGAGACCATGTCGTAGTCGTCGACCAGGATGAACAGGCGCGGGCCGGTCCACCAGTCGCACCGGCGCATCCGGCCGGGGGCGATGTCGGCGCCGGGGACACGGGTCTTCATCGCGCGGGCCGCGCCCTCGATGGTCTCCTTGAGGTTGTCCAGGGAGATCACGTGCCCGATGCGGTACTCCTCGGGGACGGTGTCCACCAGCGTGCGGCGGTAGTCGACCACGATGATCTTCGCCTCGGTGGGGGCGTAGCGCGCGGTGATGCCCTCGGTGACGCGGCGCAGCAGGTTGGTCTTGCCGCTCTCCGTGTCGCCGACCACGAGCAGGTGCGGGGTGCGGCTGAAGTCGTGCCAGACCGGTTCCAGGGCGTCCTGGTCGATACCGAGCGGGAGGCGCATGCCGCCGCCCTCGGTCGCTTCGGGGGCGGGGAGTTCGGCGAGCGGGAGCCGGTGCGGCAGCATCCGGACCTGCGGGGCGGACGGGCCGGACCAGTGCCGGGAGACCTCGGTGACCAGGTGGGCGACGCCCTCGCCGAGGTCGTCCAGGGAGCCGCTGCCGTCGAGGCGGGGCAGGCCGGCCAGGAAGTGCATCTTGCTGTCGGCGGTGATGCCGCGGCCGCCGCTGCGTGGCACCGAGCGGGCCTTGCGGGTGTCGATCTCGGAGTCCATCGGGTCGCCCATCCGCAGTTCCAGGCGGGTGGCGGCCTGGTCGCGGACCTGGGCGGACAGCTCCACCCAGCGGGTGGTGGTGACGATCAGGTGGATGCCGTAGTTGAGGCCGCGGGCGGCGAGTTCGTTGAACTTCGGGATCAGGTCGTCGTAGTCCTGGCGGACCGTGGACCAGCCGTCGACCACCATGAACACGTCGCCGAAGGGCTCGTCGGGGAACTCCCCGGCGGCCCGGCGGCGGCGGTAGGACTGCATGGAGTCGAGGGTGTGGTCCACGAAGAACTGCTCGCGGCGGGCGAGCAGCGTCATCACCTCGGCGACCGCCCGGTGCACCCGCTCCGGGTTGAGCCGCGCGGCGACGCCGCCGACGTGCGGGAGCGCGGCGAACTGCGAGAGGCCGCCGCCGCCGAAGTCGAGGCAGTAGAACTGGATCTCGGCGGGGGTGTGGGTGAGGGCGAGGGCGCCGATCAGGGTGCGGGCGAGGGTGGACTTGCCGCTCTGCGAACCGCCCGCGATGGCGACGTGGCCGCCGGCCCCGGACAGGTCCACGATCAGGGGATCGCGGCGCTGCTCGAAGGGCTTGTCCACCAGGCCGACCGGGACCCGCAGCCGGCTGGTGCCGGGCCAGCCGGCGGCGGTCAGGCCGCGCTCGGGGTCGGGGGCCAGGCCGGGCAGCAGGGCGTCCAGCGGGGACGGCTCGTCCAGCGGCGGCAGCCACACCTGGTGGGCGGCCGGGCCGGAGTCGCGCAGCCGGTCCAGGGCCACGTCGAGCAGCGTCTCCTCGTCACCGGCCTCCTCGGTCTCCGGCTCAGGTTCGGGCGCCGCCTCCAGGGTGCGCGGCACCACCCAGCCGCTGGTCCACGGCACCACCTGGCTGGCCACCCGGGCCCGGACCACCGCGCCGGTGCGGCGCCGGTAGGTGCCGGAGGAGTAGGCGGCGCGGAACCGGGTCAGGGACTCCACACCGGACTTCAGGTAGCCGTTGCCGGGCTGGGCAGGGAGCTGGTAGGCGTCCGGCACGCCGAGCACACCGCGGCTCTCCATGGCGGAGAAGGTGCGCAGGCCGACGCGGTACGACAGGTGGCTCTCCAACTGGTGCATGCGGCCCTCGTCCAGGCGCTGCGAGGCGAGCAGCAGGTGCACCCCGAGGGAACGGCCGAGGCGGCCGATCATCACGAACAGGTCCATGAACTCCCGGTGCGCGGAGAGGAGTTCGCTGAACTCGTCGACCACCACGAACAGGCTGGGCAGCGGCGTGAGGCCGGCCCCGGCGGCGCGGGCCCGCTCGTACTCCAGGGCGGAGGTGTAGTTGCCGGCGGAGCGCAACAGCTCCTGGCGCCGCATCAGTTCGCCGTGCAGGGCGTCCTGCATGCGTTCCACCAGGGCGACCTCGTCGGCGAGGTTGGTGATGACGGCGGAGGTGTGCGGGAGTTCCTCCAGGCCGAGGAAGGTGGCGCCGCCCTTGAAGTCGACCAGGACGAAGTTGAGGGTCTCGGAGGAGTTGGTCAGGGCGAGGCCCAGCACAAGGGTGCGCAGCAGTTCGCTCTTGCCGGAGCCGGTGGCGCCGATGAGCATGCCGTGCGGGCCCATGCCCCCTTGCGCGGACTCCTTGATGTCGAGTTCCACCGGGCGGCCGTCCACGCCGACCGCGACCGGCACCCGCAGCCGGGCGGAGCCGGTGTGCCGCTCGAAGAGGGTGCGCGGGTCGTGGCGGTGCAGGTCGGGGATGCCGAGCAGGGTGGTCAGCTCGACGTCGGTCTCCAGCGGCTGCGCGATGTCGGTGCCCAGGCTGATCCGGCGGGAGGTGAGCAGCCGGGCCAGCGACTGAGCGCCGAGCGGGCCGAGCCGGTCCGGCCGGCCGAGCGGCACGGAGCGCTCCTTGCGGCTGCGGTCGGTGCGCACCAGGCTCACCAGGTCCGGCCCGACGGTCAGCCGCAGCGTGTTGCGGCCGGGCCGCCAGCGCAGCGCCCCGGAGACGTCGAGGACCACCGCGTTGCGGTAGCCGTGCCCCTCCCAGCGGTGCCCCTCGGGGACGCTGACGCCGTCCAGCACGACGACGGTGTAGGGCTCGTCACGGCCGGGGCGGGCGTCCGGGTCGAAGCCGGGGCGCTCGGCGAACTCGGCGCCGAGCAGGTCGTCCAGCTCGGTGAGGTCGGCGGTGATCCGCCGGACCTGGCCGGCGCCGTCCTCCTCGTACGGATGCAGCGCGTGCGGCAGCCACTTGACCCACTCCCAGTCGGGCCGCCGCTCGTCGCTGACGCAGACCGCGAGCCACAGCTCCTCGGGCGCGTGGAACACCGCGAGCTGGCCGAGCGCGGCGCGCACGAGGGCGCGTACGGCGTCGGCGGCGGCGGGGTCCGCGGCCGGGGCGCCGCCTTCGGCGCGGGTCTCGCCGTTCGCTCCGTACGGCGGGACGCCCGGCTCGGCGGACTCCTCGCCGGCCGCCCCCTGCGGGCGCAGCAGGACCCGGGCCGAGGAGCGCAGGTAGAGGCCCAGGGGCTGTTCGGGGATGGTGGAGTAGGCGCGGATGAAGCGGCGCAGGGCGTGCGCGCAGAGCGGTTCGAGGTCCTCCACCGGGCGGGTGGAGACCGGCTGCAGGGTGAGCGCGAGCTGCTGTTCGCCGACCGCGAGCCGGATCTCCCCGAAGTCCTCGTCGGCGGGGCGGCGTTCCCACAGCCGCGAGGTGCGGGCCAGCGAGCGCAGCGAGGCGGGCTCCGGGTGACGCCAGGCGAGGGCCCGCTGCTGTTCCACGATGGTGGCCCGGACCCGCTTGCGGGTCTGCGCCAGGTAGCGGAGGTAGTCGCGGCGTTCGCCCTTCAGGCGCTGCTTGCGCTCGCTGGAGCGGCGCATCAGCTGCCCCAGCAGCATGGCACCGGCGGAGAGCGCCATGACGCCCATCGCCAGATACATGAAGACGCCGTTCCCGCCGCCGGGGCGCAGGAACATCAGCATCATCGACACCGACATCAGCGCCATCGGCAGATACGTCCATATCGCCGAGGTGTCGGGCACCGTCTCGGCGAGGACCGGCGGCTCCTGGAGGGTCAATTGCCCCTCGGGCATCTCCGGTCCGCGTCTGCGGGCCGGCCGGCGAAAGAGCACCACACTCAAGGAACAGAACCTCCGGGTTCACTGGGCTTTCCGCCCCGCACCGAATACCGCCGCGCCCAGTGCCGGGAAAGTGCCGCACCGTACCGACTCCGGCGGTTTCCGGGCAGCGGTGAAATCCGGGTGAACGTTCCGGGCGAAAACCGCGGGGGCGGGCAACTCTCGTAGCGGTCGGCTCCGTACCGGGCGTGAGTCCGGTCCGCAGCACAATCCGGCGGGCATCGGCAGTAGTCTGCATCCACGGAACGCGACCTGTCCACGTGGGAAAGGCAGTTGCCGGGCGCACGGGCCCCATCCCCTTGCGCTGACCCGTGACTGGCCCCGCGTGCCGTCCGTACTCTTCGCCCATTCCCCCTTTCCCGGGGGAAATCCACCTGCCAAGCCCTCCACGGAAGACGAGAGTTCAGCTGATGACCGACAGCGCGGTGGCCGAACTGTGCCGCCTGACCGTACGCGCGCCGAGCGTCTCCGTCGATCTGGCCGTACCCGCCGACGTGCCGGTCGCCGACCTGTTGCCCACGCTGTTGCGCTACGTCGGGGAAGAGGCCGAGGAGACCGGACTCGACCATGCCGGCTGGGTGCTCCAGCGGCTCGGCGACGCCCCGCTCGACGAGGAGGCCACCCTCGCCCTCGCCGGGCTCGCCGACGGTGACGTGCTCTATCTGCGCCCGCACACCGAGGCGCTGCCCGAGGCCCGGCTCGACGACCTGGTGGACGGGATAGCCGACACCGCGGGCCGGCGGCTGCACAACTGGCACCCCGGCGCGGCCCGCGGCCTGCTGGTGGGCACCGTGGTGGCGACCGTGCTGACCGCCCTGGTGCTGGTGTTCTGGCCCGGGGTGCCCGCCTCGTCCCGGGCGGCCTTCGCGGGCGTGACCGGACTGCTGCTGCTCGCCGGCGCGGGCTCGGCCAGCCGCGCGGTGGGCGACCGGCTCTCCGCGACCGCGCTCGGCCTGCTGGTCGCGCCCTGTCTGGCACTGGCGGGCTGGGTGCTGCCCGGCGGCGACCTGACCGGCCCGGACGCGGCACGGGTCGCGGGCGCGCGACTGCTGGCGGCGGGCGCGGCCGGCGCGGGCGGCGCGGTCCTCGCGCTCGCCGCCACCGCGGTCGGCGCCCCCGCCCTCCTGGCCACCGCGGTGGTCGCGGTGGCCACCGCCGTCGCCGGGGCCCTGATGGGATACACCGCGCTCGACGTGCCGGCCGCGGCGGCGCTGGTGGCGACGGTGATCGCGCTGGCCGCCGGGGCGGTGGTGCCGTTCGCCTTCAAGCTGGCCGGGATGCGGCTGCCCGCCCTGCCGTCCTCCGCCAGCCAGCTCCAGGAGGGCATCGAGCCCTACGCGGGCGGCGAGGTCGCCGAGCGCACCGAACTGGCCGGACGCTGGGTCACCGCGCTGTTCGGGGCCACCGGCACCGTCGCCGCGGCGGCCCTGGTCGTCCTCGCCGAGCGCCCGGGCCTGCCCGAGGTGCTGACCGCCCTCGCGCTGAGCCTGCTGCTGCTCCTGCACGGCCGCGGCCTGGTGCACATCGCGCAGCGGCTGACCCTGGCGGTGCCCGGCATCGGGGGGCTGCTGCTGCTCGCCCGCGCCTGGGCGGTGGACAGCGACGCCGACGGGCGTGCGGTGGTCTTCGCGGTCCTCCTCGGAGCCGCGGCCGTACTCGTGATCGCCGCATGGACGGTGCCCGGCCGCCGGATGCTGCCGTACTGGGGCCGCGCGGCGGAACTGGCGCACACCGGCTTCGCGGTCGCGCTGCTGCCGCTCAGCCTGTGGGTGGCGGGCCTCTTCGGCTGGCTGCGCGGCCTGTTCGGCTGAGCGCACCCGTCACCCGTACCGGAACACCCGTACCGGAACACCCGTACCCGAACGCCCGGTCACCCGGTCACCCGGTCACCCGGTCACCCGGTCACCGAGAGCGAGTTGAGGAGAGGCTGTGCAGTCCAAACGCGACCAGGTGCAGGCCCACGGTTTCATGATGGGCAGGCTCAGCTCCGGCCTGCTGATGGCCGACCCGGACGCCCCCGAGAGCCCGCTCGGGCGCACCACCCGCGGCGTGATCTTCGGCGTGCTGGTCACCGTCCTGATCGGCGCGGGCGCCACCGTCTACGGGCTGCTGCGCCCCGGCGGCAACGACGGCTGGCGCGACGGCGAGCACCTGGTGGTCAACCGGGACACCGGCGCCCGCTACCTGTGGACCGGCACCGACGGCGTGCTGCACCCGGTGCGCAACTACGCCTCGGCGCGGCTGATCGGCGGCTCCGACCTGGCGACCGAGGACGTGGGCACCGCCTCGTTGGGGGACACCCCGGTGGGTGCCCCGGTCGGCATCCCCGGCGCCCCGGAGACCGTGCCCGAGCCCGGCCGGCTCGACGACGGCGCCTGGCACATGTGCGTCACCGGACCGGACGGAGCGTTGCCCAGCACCTCCGGCGCGCGGGTGAGCACCGAGGTGAACGAGCCGGGCGCCACCACCGTGGTCGCCGGGGCGCCGCTGGACTCCCGTGGGATCGGCGGTGACCGCGGGGTGCTGGTCCGCGGCCCGGACGGCACCGAGTACCTGGTGTGGCGGGGGAGCAGGCTGCCGTTGGACCGCGCCTCCGACGCCCGCAACGCGCTCGGCTACGGCTCGGAGCGCCCCATGCCGGTCTCCGCGGCCTTCCTGGACGCGCTGGCGCCCGGCCCCGTCCTGAGCCCGCCCGAGGTGCCCGGGCGCGGTGAGAAGGGCCCCCAGCTCGGCGGCGAAGCCAGCCGGATCGGCCAGCTGTTCAGGATCAGCGTGCCCGGCGGCGGCAGTACGTACCACCTGCTGCGCCGGGACGGCCTGGTGCCGCTGACCCGGCTCGGCGCCGCCCTGGTGCTGGGCGATCCGGCCACCCAGAAGGAGGCCTACCAGGGGCAATCGCCCGAGGTCCGCTCGGTCGGCGCGGCCGTGCTGCGCGAGCACCGGGCGAAGGACGCGGGCCAGGCCGGTTCCGCGGAGCTGCCGGACGCGCCGCCGGTCCCGCAGTCCGCGCCCCGCGGCACCGCGCTCTGCGCGAAGGTGGACGGCGGCGACGGCGGCGCCCGGATCAGCTCGGTGCTGGCCCCGCTGGCCGGGCTCGCCCCGGTCACGGTGCCGGAGGGCACCGACCAGCCGCTGGAGCAGGCCTGCACCCCGCCGGACGCCGCGGTGGTACGGCCCGGGCACGGCGCCCTGGTCCGGGCCCTGCACGCGAGCGGCGCCGCGCACGCGGGGACCACCTACCTGGTGGCGGACAACGGCGTGAAGTACCGGGTCTCCTCCACGGACGCGCTGGCCGCGCTCGGCTACGAGACCGGGGACATCGGCTCGGTCCCGGCGCCGCTGCTCGCGGCCTTCCCGACCGGCGCGGACCTGGACCCGGCCGCCGCCTCGGGCGCCACGCGGGCCGAGGTCACCGCTCCCCAGTGCGGTACCGCCGAGCGAACGGAGGAACGCGCGGCGGCCGGCGAGGCGGCCGGGACCGGCACGGCGGGCGCTGCCGGCTCAGCCCGCACAGCGGGCACAGCGGGCTGAGCCGGACCAGGGGCACATAAAACGCCCAACGAAAAGGAAAAGGGCGGGAGCGGGGGAACATCGGCCGAACCCGGCGCCGACGGTGCGGAGTCGGCCCGTTTCGTCACGGGCCCGGGTGCGGGGAATCCCCCGCTGTGGGGCCCGCACCCACCGGAGGGCGGCGGCAGGAATGCCGGGAGCGCGCAGGGAAACCTCAGAAAAAGCTCAGAGAATACGGTGGCCCGGTCCCGCGGAATCCCCGCCGGCGGCGCGGACATTGCGGAAACGGGCGGCTCCGGTGACCGTTTCCCTTCTTCGCGCGCCCGTTTCCCGCCCGCTTCGCGGCGCCCGCGGGGACCGTACACGTACCGCTTCCCCGGTGGGTGAAGCAGGCTGTTCACCCCGGTGAAACCCTCGGACAACTTCCGTGGTACGCAAGCATTTTGACGAGCTGTCCGGAAGCTCAAATTTTCCCTGCACGCGTTGCGCGGAACACGTGCTTCTCTTTAGCCTCAGCGGGCAACGCTGCGACGAGACTCGCTCGAACGAAGGGAGCGCGACATGGCGGACAGTGCCGCGAGGAAAGCGGATTATGCCAAGGGCTTGGGGGGCGTCTCGTCCCTGGAGTCGGCCCGGGACCGGGTCGAGAAGATCCAGAACAACGTCGCGGAGATCGCGGCGCGTTCGGGCGTCGGCGGCGACGAGGGCCAGGCCCTGCTGAAGCTCTTCCGCAGCTGGAACGGCGAGGCGCAGAAGGTCGTCATCCAGATCAGCAAGATGATCGACGCGCTCCAGGAGAACGTGACCTCCGCCGACCGCCTGGCGAAGGAGAACCAGGACCTGACCGAGGTCCTCAACAGCAAGACCACCCAGGGCGTCTTCGAAGCACTGCTCTGACCCGCCCCTTCCGGCGCCGGCCCTCTTCGGCGAGGCCGGACTCCGTGAGCTTCCCGGGCCCCGGCGCCCGGCCACCCGAGAGGAGACGTCATGGCTGACGGCATCATCGACGTGCAGTACCCCGTGGTCCAGAACGCCATCGAGGAGCTGAAGAACCAGACCCAGCAGATCATCACGACCCTCAACAACCTGGAGGACGAGCTGAAGCCGCTCGTCAGCTCCTGGGAGGGATCGGACCAGCAGATGTACATCCAGGTCCAGGCGGAGTGGGACCAGGCCACCAAGAACATGGCCATGCTGCTCGGCGACAGCGGCGAGCTGGTCCAGAGCATCCACGACAACCACTCCCGCGACGAGCGCAAGAGCGCCGACAACTGGGGCAACGTCAGGGCCCGTTAGTACCGGCCCGGCGCCGCACCGCGCGCCCGGCTGAGGCCCGCCGGTCCGGCCGTCCGCGCACCCGGCGCCGGCCGGTCCGGCGGCCCCTCGCCCTCCCCGTCTCGCCCTTCCCGTCCCGATCCCCGTCCGGCACCCAGCGCAGGAGGACGTCCCATGGCCGGTGAGAAGGCCGACGTCAAGCATTTCGACCTCAAGCAGATGGAGAACTTCCGGGACAACGAGGTGCAGCCGGTGCACACCGCCGCGAAGAAGCACCGCGAGGTGGGCGACGGCTCCCACATCCGTCCGCTCGGCCACCTCATCGACGGGCACACCACCCCGGAGAACCTCGCCCAGGACAAGCAGCTCCTGCGCATCGGCAAGATGGTCACCGACCCTCTGGTCTCGGGACCGAAGCTGATCGAGGACGTCCGCGCGGCGGCCGAGTCGATCGACAAACTGCTGGGTGACCAGATGGAGCTCTTCAAGGAGCTCAAAGAGGCACTCACCGAGACCATCGACGCGGCCAACAAGACCAAGGAGAAGAACCTCGACGCGATCGACGCGCAGACGCTGCTCACGACGCTCGACGAGGTCGACACCCTCACCGCCGGCGGCACCGGCGGCACCGACGACGACACCTGAGCCCGTGCCGCGCGGGCCGGCCGGGACCACGACCGCCCGGCCCGCCCGCGCTGGACCGCCCGGCCGCACACCCGCGTGAGGACGCCGTGCGCCGGCACGGATGACAGGCACCGACCAGAAAGGGCCCCCGGTGGCCGACCGCTACGATCCCAACTCCGTCGCGAACCTCGACGCGTTCGACAACTCCGGCGACCCGTCCACCGACACCTGGGCCACCCTGGTCACCCACATCACCGGCTATCCGGTGCCGGACCGCGCCACCGTCTTCGACACCCTCCGCTCCGACCACGGCGGCAAGCTCTTCCGGATGGACATCAAGGAGCGCAGCCTCAGCCTGCTCGTCAAGGACTCCGGCTTCCTGACGAACAACGGCGAGGACTACGACATCTGGTTCTTCGACCGGGGCAAGAAGACCAAGATCAAGCAGGCCCGGATCGTCTTCGAGGGCCGCGTGAAAGCCGGCAACGAGATCACCTTCGCCGGTCCGGGCACCGACAACGTCCACGACGCCCAGGTCCGTGAGGGCAACGAGTTCACGGACTACAACAAGGCCAAGATGAGCACCGTCCCCCTCGCCCGGTACATGAACGGGCCGCGGGCGGCGCTCCTGGCCCTGCTGGGCGGCAACACCCAGGACGCCCGGTTCAGCAACCTGGGCGTGCCCCCGACCGACGCGGTGGACCTGAACTCCTTCACCACCACCGGGGAGTCCTTCGACTACGCGGCGAAGTTCTTCAAGGACCACGCGGTGGTGCTGAAGGACTGGGAGGACCGCTTCGGCCGGGACGACGCGAGCTGGAAGGGCGAGGCGGCGGAGGTCTTCCGCAACCTGCTGAAGAAGATCCGCGAGAACTACGACGCCTATGTCGAGACGTTCAACGCCACGGCCGGCACCGGCGACCAGCACGGCACCGGCGGCACGGTCTACTCACGCGCCCTGTCCCTGGGCCGCACCTACCTGGCGAACGCCGCGAACACCCTGTTGCAGGCATGGCTGGACTGGGCCAAGTCCCCGTACTACGACCCGCATCAGGTGCTGCGCTACGTCCTGGACGACCTCGCCCAGTGGGTGGACGCGAACAACGTCGCCAAGACGGAGATCCAGGTCTCCTCCTCCCGCTACAGCAGCTCCACCTACCACACGCCCCAGGCCGGCTTCCTCCAGGAGCACCCGGAGTACGGCGACCTCAACGACGTCGCGAACTGGGCGAAGGTCGGCGACAAGGCGGCCAGGATCTGGAGTCAGGGCATCGACAGGTATCTGGGCAAGCCGGCCGCCCAGGTGCAGTCGGCACTCAACAACCAGTTCCTCGACCTGGGCAAGGACTTCTCGGAGAACCTGCCCGAGCCGAAGTCGACCACCACGGCCGCCGACGACTACGAGAAGAAGAAACTGGAGGACGAGAAGAACGAGATCAACCAGCAGAACGAGGACAACCGCAAGTACCAGGACGAGCTGCGCGCGGAGCAGGCGCGGCAGCGCGAGGAGGACCGCAAGTACCAGGAGGAGCTGCGCAAGGAGCAGGAGCGGCAGCGCGAGGAGGACAAGAAGTACCAGGACGAGCTGCGCAACGAGCAGAACCAGCAGCGCGACGAGGACAAGAAGTACGCGGACGAACTGCGCGACGAACAGAAACGCGAGCAGGAGGAGGCCAAGAAGTACCAGGACGAACTGCGCGCGGAGCAGGAGCGCGAGCAGGAAGAGGCCAAGAAGTACCAGGACGAGTTGCGCGACGAGCAGAACCAGCAGCGCGACGAGGACAAGAAGTACGCGGACGAACTGCGCGACGAACAGAAGCGCGAGCAGGAGGAGGCCAAGCGCGAGGCCGAGGAACAGCGCGTGGCCATGGAGGAGAGCCTCGGAGGCCTCAACGATCCCGACGCGGTCACCACACAGGATCTCGGCGACCTCGGGAATCTCGGCAACCTCGACGAACTGCTGAATCAGAACATCCCGGTCACCGAGAGCCTGGGCGATCTCGGGGACGTGAACAGCCAGGGCGGCGGCGACCAGAACTCCACGACCGAGGTGCCGCCGATCACCCAGAGCCTGGGCAGCCTCGGCGGCCTCGGCGGCCTCAACAGCGGTGCGGGCGGCGCCCTCAGGACCCCGAGCGGCGGCACCACCCAGCTCACCGACTCCAAGCTCACCACCGGCTTCCCGGACGGCAGCAGTACCTCGTTCGACCCGGACAGCGGGGTGCTGACCACGACTCACCCGGACGGTTCGGTGACCACGGAGAGCCTGGGTGACGGCGTCAAGGTGACCAACCCGGACGGTTCGGTCACCTCCCTCGGTGAGGACGGGAAGCTGACGACGACCTTCCCCGACGGCACGACCCAGACCGTCGACCCCACCACCGGCCAGGCGACCACCACCGACCCGGACGGCACCGCCACCACGACGGATCTGGGCAGCCTCGACGGCCTCAACGCAGGCCTCGGCGGCGGCGACGGCGTGCTCGACACCCCGACCGGCGGCACCACCCAGCTCACCAGCGGCGGCGATCTGACCACCGATCTCCCGGACGGCAGCAGTACCTCCTTCGACCCGGACAGCGGGGTGCTGACCACGACTCACCCGGACGGTTCGGTGACCACGGAGAACCTGGGTGACGGCGTCAAGGTGACCAACCCGGACGGTTCGGTCACCTCCCTCGGTGAGGACGGGAAGCTGACGACGACCTTCCCCGACGGCACGACCCAGACCGTCGACCCCACCACCGGCCAGGCGACGGTCACCGACCCGGACGGCACCACCACCACCACCGAGAACCTCGGCAGCCTGGGCAATGTCAACGGCCAGAACACCGTCGGAGGTCAGGGCGACTTCGGTGACCTGGTCGACATCCCCTCCGACCTGCCCACCGAGTCGATCGGCGACCTGGGCGACCTGGGCGACCTCGGCGGTCTCAACAGCGATCAGCCGGGTCTTGAGACCCCGACCGGCGGGTACACCGCCCTCGACGACGGCGACTTCACCACCACGTTCGCGGACGGCAGCAAGGCCACCTTCGATCCGGACAACGGGATGCTCACCACCACCCGCCCGGACGGCTCCACCACGATCACCGACCTCACCCACGGAGCCGAGGTCACCCATCCGGACGGTTCCACCACCGTCCTCGACAACGGCCAGCTGACCACGACCTTCCCGGACGGCAGCACCCAGGTCATCGACCCGGACACCGGGATCGCCACCGTCACCGACCCGCAGGGCAACACCGAGACGGTGGACCTGCACGACCTCAACTCGCCCGGGGAGTTCGACAGACCGGACTTCCTGGACGGCCTCGGCACCGTCGGCGACGGCGGCGGCACCACCTCCCGGGACGTGCCGCTCTCCGAGCTGGGCCTCGGCGGCGGCAACGGCGCCGGGACGGGCAACGGGAGCACCGCGGTCCCGGTCGGCGGCGTCTCAGGGGTGGGCACCTACTCCGCGGACGGCTTCGACGGGGCGGGTGTCGCCCCGCTCTCGGACGGTGCCGCCGGCAGCGCGGCCACCGCGCTCACTCCCGCCGCCGGGGCCGGTACGCCCGGTACCCCCGGCATGCCCGGCAGTCCCGGCATGCCGATGGGCGGTGGCATGGGCGGCATGGGCGCGGGCGGCGAGAAGGGCAACGGCGAGCGGGTGCGCGCCGTCCTGGTCGACGCGGCGGAGGAGAGCGAGCGCCGCAACCGCCGTCGGCGCAGCCCGTGGAACCGACAGGAGGACAGCGACACCTTCCTGGCCCCGGCCTCCCGGGTGGCGACCACCGGCGGCGACTCGCCCGAGCAGGAGGCGGAACCGGGCCGCAGGCCCACCAGTTCCGCCGACTACCTGGAGGAGGACGCGGACGTGTGGGGCACCGACGAGGGCGGCACCCCGGCCGTCATCGGGCGGTGACCCAGCGCGGAGAGACGCATACCGTCCGGCCCCGGCTTTCGCCGTGGGCCCCTCACCGGGCAAGATCAGCGGGGCAGTTGACCGACCGGAGACCAGGCCCGGACGCACGGACCGGACATCCGCACACCGGACATCCGCACACCGGACATCCGGACGTACGAAGAGACCGACAGACCGACAGACCGATAGACCGACAGACCGACGGAGAAGGGCGGGGCGGGCGTGACGGAACCGCTGGAGAAGCGCCTGGAGAAGGCGATGGCCGAACTCCAGTCAGCCCAGGAGGCGGTCGCGCGCACCGAGCGCGAGCTGCGGCAGGCGTCGTTCGCGGTGCTCTCCTCCGACCGCGCGGTCCGGGCGACCGTGGGTCCGCAGGGTGAGCTGACCGGGATCGAGTTCCTGGAGAACAAGTACCGCGAGATGTCCCCCCAGGAGCTGGCCGCCAGTGTGCTGGAGGCGGCGAGCGCGGCGCGCCGGAAGATGAACCGGCACGTGATGAAGGCGATGGCTCCCTTCACCGAGCCCAGCAGCAACCTGCCTGAACTGAAGGGCTTCGAGCTCGACTGGGAGCGGATCTTCGGCCCCGACGTGCTGCGCGAGGACGAAGAGGACACCGCACGCGCCGGCCAGGAGGAGACGCCTGTCTGGCGCGACGCGCTCGGCGAGGACGGGGAGGACTGACGGTGGGACAGCGGTACTACGTGGACCCGCACCGCATCGAGGCCCTGGCGGGGCAGCTGGAGGAGATCGGCTCCCTGGCCAGGAGCATGACCGAGGAGTTCCTCGACGAACTGGCCCCCACGGTCAACTGGCCGGGCACGGAGGGCGAGTTCGCCGAGAAGGCCAGGCCGCAGGAGCAGAAGGAGCGGCAGACCACCAAGGACACCATGATGTCCATCCGCGACGCGGTGGTGGCCATCAGCGACGCCACGGTCAGCCAGGTCCGGATGATGAAGGACACCCGCGACCGCAACATCGAGGACATCGAGCAGGGCAACAGCCGCATCGAGACCGACGGGCTGAACGGCGAGGGCGGTTCAGGCGGGCATGGCCGCCGCTGACCTCCGCACCGCCGGCCGCTCCCGCACCGTGCCGGGAGCGGCCGACCCGTGCTGCCCGCGTGACCTGGAGGACGGCCCCCGATGAGCATCATGGCGTCGCCCGTGGTCAACGCGATGATCTTCATCCTCACCGGGGAAAAGCTGATCGACGCGGACGAGGACCTCGCCTACGACAGCCGCCGGCCCTACTCCGGCCTGGGCCGCAAGCTCGACAAGCTCTCCTCGCTGATCGACAAGTCGATCCACGACATCGCCGAGTCCATGCCGGACGATCTGGCCAAGTCGTACGCCAAGGCGATGGGCATGCTCATCGACGACGGCGGCAGGAACTACCTGCGCGAGTTCGCCGAGCAGCTCGACAAGATCGCCGAGGGCCGGCGCAAGACCTCCATGGACATCATGGAGTCCAAGTGGCAGGTCATCGCCGAGGTCATCCGGCTGCTCATCGAGATCGCCATCTACCTGGCGATGTCCTTCTTCACCGGCGGTGCCTCGGCCAGCCAGATCATGATGGCCAAACTGCGCAGCCGGTTCATGATCCTCACCACGCTCAGCCACCTGCTCCAGCGGCTGCACCTCGCGCCCGCGCTGACCGAGGCGTTCGCCGAGGCGTTCACCACCTTCGCGGTGCGGCTGGCGATGATGAACTTCGCCCCGGACGGCCGCCGCCCGGACGGCTTCGACTGGAACGACATCCTCAAGTCCGCCGCGTTCGGTGCCGCGGCGGGCTTCCTCACCAGCGTCTTCGACGACTTCGCGAGGAGCATCGTCAGGAGTTACGACAACAACTTCCTCAAGAACGGCCCGGACCTCGACTTCAAGTACAACCCCAACCCGCGGAACACCCCGAACCCCGGCCCCGGCCCCGGGAACAACTCCCCGAACCCCACCCCGAATCCCGGCCCCACCCCGAACCCCCACCGCGACAACTCCCCGAACGACCGCCCCGACCCCAGCCCGTACGGGAACAGCCCCCATCCGGCGAACAACACCCCGCTCACCTTCCGCGACACCCCGCTGTCCTTCCGGAACAACCCCGAGCTGTGGCGGAACAACCAGCTGCTGCGGTACAACGCCGACCGGCCGGGCGCACTGGCCGGGCACTACGGGCTCAAGGGGACCGCCGACTTCCTCGCCGCCGGCTCCGGCGAGGCGCTCGCGGAGATCCTGATCAAGGGCGCCTTCGACGGCGACTGGTCCACCAGCTGGTCCACCTTCGTCGGCGCGGGCATCAGCAGCCAGGTAGAGGCGACCCTCACCGACGCCGCCGTGAACAGTGGCGCCGAACTGCGCCACGCCATCGACAAGTTGCGCGTCCAGCCGGCCACCGTCTCCGGCGGCGACAGCGACGCCGGCGCGCGGGACTCCGCCGGCTCCTCGCGCTCCCGCGACGGCGACGGTGCCGACCGTACCGACGGTCCTCCGCGTACGGACACCACGGGCGGTGCCGGCATCGCGCCCGTCTCGTCCCCGCCTGTCACCCGGCAGACCACCGGACAGGGCGATGCCACCGGCAGCGAGTCGCCTCCGCCCTACGCCGGTGGCAGCGAGATGCCCCCGCCCTACGCCGGCAGCGAGATGCCCCCGCCCTACGTCGGCAGCGAGATGCCCCCGCCCTACGTCCCGGAGAACCCGCCGCCGTACTCACCGGGCCCGCTGCCGGTGACCGCCGCCGAGAACGAGCTGTGGCAGCAGGTCCACAACGGCTCCGCCGAGGTCCGCGAGCAGGCGCTGCGCGACCTCGGCGCCCTGCGCGGCACCCAGGCGCCCGGCAGCAACGAGATCGGCGTCCGCGACAGCCTGCACGGCAACCTGTCGCAGCTGCCCGAGGTGCGGGTGGTGCCCGCCGGGGACGGCCCGGCCGCCCGGGTCGACACCGACGCGGTCCGCCGCGCCCTCGACGGCTTCGGCACCCCGATCACGGTGGAGACCCCGCTCAGCGCCGGCCCGGGGTCCTCCGGCGGCACCTCCACGACCACGGTCGACCCCGCCGCCGGCGCCCTGTCTGCGGAGAACGCCGTCGGGGACTCCCCGCAGAGTGCGGTCGAGGACTCCCCGGAGAACACCGTCCGGAACTCACCGGACGAGAGAGCCGAGCAGGACGACCGTACCGCTGCGGGGCAGGGGCAGGGGCAGGGGCAGGGGCAGGGCCAGGGCCAGGGCCAGGGACTGGGACAGGGGCAGGGACAGGGGCAGGGCGCCGGTGGTCCGGTTGCCTCCCATGCCCCGAGCACCCCCGGTACTGGCAGCACTCCCGGCACCTCCGCCACGCCTGGCACGGGCGCCGGCACCCGGGCGGGTGGTGTTCCGGCCGCCGGAGGCACCCCGGCTCCCTCCGCCACGCCGTCCCAGGGCACCCGTACCCCGGACGGCACGGCCTCGGCGGACGACGCACGGATCACGACGACGGACGGCTCCGCGCAGCCCTCGCAGTCTCCGGACACCGCGGCCTTCCCGGAGACCAGCACCTCTGCGGAGACCAGCACCTCTCCAGAGACCGGCATCTCCCCGGAAGCCCTTACCTCTCCGGCGAGTGCCGCCTTGTCCGAGAACGACAACTCCCGTGCTGTCTCCGGAACTTCGGGCGCGGCCGAGAGTATCCCCGCCCCGGCCGTCGACATCGCCCCCGCCCCGTCGAAGGTCAGTACCACCGGTTCGTACGCCGACATGGACGCCGACATGGACACCGGCGCCGTACGCGACACCGGCGGTCCGAACGGCACCGGCGGGGTGAGCGAGGCGAAGGCCGGTCCCACTCCGGCCGGGACCCTCGCGCCCGCCCAGGCGCCACCGCTGACGATCGTGGTCTCGGAGGTGCCGCCGCCGGGGGAGGGGGCGCCGGAGGCGGCCGAGCTGCTGGACCGGGCCGGGGCCGACCGGGCCGTGGTGCTCGGGCCGCCGGTCGCGTCGGACGGGGCGGGGCGTCCCGTACGCGCCGCCGTCGAGCTGACCCGCGAGGGACCGGGCGCCCCCGTCCGGGTCCGCCCGCTCGCCGGCCCGCCGCCCGTTGTGTCGCCGGACGGCATCGCGACCACCGCGGACGGCGCCTTCCCCGGCGCTGACGTGCTGCTGCCCCTCGCCGACGCCCTCGGCCCGGCCCTCGCCACCCCAGCACCCGCCACGGACGCCCCGGCGCCACGCCCCGCGACCCAGAGCACCGCGACCACCGACAGCGATCCGGTCACCACCCCGACCACGCGCCCGAAGGTGCTCTCGGATGCGCCAACTCACGTATCCCGCAACGGAGCAGGTACGGACGTCACGGTCACCACCACTCCCGCCGCCGCCAAGCTCGCCACCTTGTCCCGCCCGTGGACCGAGACGGCCACCGACGTGCACCTGGAGTCGGGCAACGGCAACGGCAACGGCAACGGCCACGAAACCCGTAGCGGCGACGAAACCGAAACCGGCGACGGAACCGGCGGGCACGTTCCCGGCCTCGGCGGTGGACGTGCGCCCGGGAGCGGTGGCACCACGCCGCCGCCCCCGCCCCCGCCTCCGCCCGCCACACCGGACAGCTCCCCGCAGACGCCTCCCGTGGCGCCCCCGCCGCCGGGGCGGATCGTCGTGCGGCCCGCGGACAGCGGCCGCACCTCCGACGACGGAGACGGCCCCGCGCGGCTCTGGGGCGCGCCGGTCGTCATCACCCTGGACGGCCACACGGTGCCCGTCGCGCAGCTGCGGCGCTGGGTGCCGGACGCGGCCGTGAAACCCGGACCGGGGCGCGCGGTACAGACGTTGACCATCTCGCAGAGCCCGGCAGAAGACGGTACGAGCCAGAGTGCGGGCCGTCGCGCGCTGCTTGGCCAGGACACCTTCCGCGGTGTGCGCACCACCTCCGCTTCCCCGGCCCCGGCGACGGCCACGGCGCCGCCCGCCCCCCGTACCTTCTTCACCGGCCCGCCGGCCGCGCTCCCCGGTTTCGGCACCGAGCAGGGCGCCGACTACTCCGTGCAGCACGGCACCTCCCGTACCGTCACACTCGGCACCGACGACGCGGCGCGCCCCACCGTGAAGCTGAGCGGCGTGCAGTTCGGCGAGGTGCTCAAGTTCTGGGCGCGCGACGGCGATCAGAACCGGCCGCTGGTCCTCTTCTCCTGCGAGACCGGGCGGCAGCCGGAGGTGGCGGGCCTGCCGGTGGCACAGCACGTGGCGAACCGGACCGGACGGCCGGTGTACGCGCCGACCACCGAGGTGGGAACGGCCCGGGACCGGGACGGCGAGGTCCGCGCCGTGCTGGCCGAAGGGCCGGACGGGCCGGGCCGCTGGCGGCTCTTCACCCCGGAGCCCTCCGGTGCCGACCTGGACGCGCTGGCGCGCGACGCCGGGCTGCACGCGGGCCCGGAGCCGGCCGACGTCTTCGCCCGGGCCCGTACCCTCCAGCAGATCCGTACCCTGCGGGACGCGCTCGGCCCGGACGCCGAACAGCGTTTGGAGAACCGGGAGTTGCTCGCCGGGCTTGCCTTCGTGGACGGCCTGCGCTGGCTGACCCCGGACACCGCGGCCCGCTACGGCGACGGCCGGATGACCCCGGACCTGCTGCGCCGGATGGTCACCGACTGGCGTACCGCGACGGGCGGCACGACCACCGGTCCGGAGACCGGCGCCACCACCGGTCCGGAGACCGGCGCCACCACCGGTCCGGAGACCGGCGCCACCACCGGTCCGGAGACCGGCGCCACCACCCACCCGGCGACCGATCCCACCGCTGACCCGGCGGCCGGTCCCACGATCGACCCGGCGGCCGAACCCACCCCCGAGGAGTACGCCGGATTCCTGCGGGCCGCGGCCGGACTGCGCTCCACCGCCGGGCCCGACACCACGCTGGACGCCCTGCTGCCCCCGCCGCCGCCCGCGCTCCCGCCGACCACGCTGGTCTCGCCGCAGGACGTGCGCGGCCTCTCCTACGCGCCCTCCGCGCAGATCACCTGGTCCCTCTCCAGCGCCCCCCTGCCGCTGTCCGAGCTGGCCCTGAGTCCCGAGGACGCCGCCGAACTCGCCCGCCGCAGGCCCGACCTGGCGCCCGCACCGAGCCGACCGGAGAGCCACGCCGAGAATCTGGCCCTGTTCAGCGAGGGCGCCACGACGCCCGGCCCGGCGGACACGGTGCACGCGGACGGCCTGGCCCTGCGGCGCTTGCGCACACCGGGCGGCGGCAACTGTCTCTTCCGGGCGCTGCTCGACAGCGCGCGCAGCCGGGACGTACCGCCCGCCTGGGCCGCGCGGAACGTCGCCGGGCTGCGCGGTCTGCTGCGCGACCGGATCGCCGGGTCCGAACTGGGCGCCGCCGCGGTCACGTTGATCCCGGATCCTGTGTACACCGTGGTGGACGACCTGCGGGTACGCGCCCTCGCCGGAGTGCGGGACCCGGACGAACGCAGCCGGATCACCGACGAGTGGAACCAGCTCGCGCGGGCGGTCGTCACCGACGGCGACCCCGACCGGTGGCGGCAGATGCTCCGGGACAGCGACTATCCGCAGCTCGCCGAGGTGGCACCCACCCCCGCCGAGGCGCGGCGGCTCGGCTCCGGTGCCCTGCTCGCCGCAGCCGCCGGGCGCCCCGAGCTGTGGTCCTCCCCGTTCGCCGACCTGCTCCCGGAGGCGCTGGCGCACACCCTCGACCTCGACCTGCGGCTCGTCGGCGCCGACCCGCGGTCACCGGGCAACACCCTCGTCACCTCCCTCCACCCGGGCGGCCGGAGCGGCACCCTGCACCTGGCCTACAACGGCACCGACCACTACGACGCCTTGGTCCCGGCGTCCGCCCCGGTCACCGACGAGCCGATCCAGCCCATCGCCCAGGACCCGGCCCCGCAGGACCCGGCCCCGCAGGACCCTGGCGGGTCCGACCCCTTCGGGGAGTGGCTGCGCGGCATGGGCGGAGTCACCGACCTGTACGGCCCCGACACCGAGATCCCCGACCGGGGCGACCCGGTGCCGCTGGAGACCCAGCTTGAACGGCATCGCCCGGCACGGCTGCTGACCGGCGAGGACGTCCGTCCGCCGGGCCCGGTACCGCGCACCGTCACCTTCGACGACGGCAGCCGGCTGCCCACGACCCTGATCAGCCCGGACGCCGACCCGGCCGACGGCACACCGGGCGACGGCACACCGGGCGGCCGGACGGACGGGACCGCGCCCAGTCGTCCGACCGGACTCTTCACCGGCCCCGGCAAGACCACCCTGCGCTCGCCCGAGCAGGTGGCCGAGGAGATCCTGAGCAAGCTGCCGAAGAAGCTGCGCGCCCAGTTCGACGAAGTGGAACTGCTGCGTCTGCTGACCGAACAGCCCGGCGCCTTCACCGCCCCGCGCGGCGCGCGCTTCGTGGGCCGGGAGAAGTCCGGGGTCGGCCACGAGATGACGGTCGAGGCCATCCCGTACCACCGCTGGGAGCGCTTCTCCGACGTGAACGGCGGAACCGTCCGGCTGGACACCATGCGACGCGGCCAGGCCGGTACGGGGGGCGGGCGCAGCGTCGGCTTCGGGCGCCGGATCGCCGGGGGGCTGAGCATGGGCCCACCGCTCAACTGGCTTCTGAAGATCGGCGTTTCGCTGGGCTGGACCCGCAGGACCGACCATGCCCTGGGCACCCAGGCGTACAACCAGTCCGAGTGGCGCGCCCACGAGGGCTCGCACCTGCACCTGGACGACGTCTACTACCGGGTGCGGGTGGACCGTGTCACCGAGGCACCGAAGACCACCCGCCAGGACCCTCCGGATCGCTCCAACCCGGTCGGCCGGGGCGGGGTTTCGGGCAACCAGCCCCACACGTCGCCGCCGCAGCCTCATTGGCAGCGTGCGCAGGTGCACTCGGCCGAGTTCGCGATGCGCGACGGACTGAGCTGGCGGCTGCCGGACGACCTCACCGTGCCGTACAAGGGACCGCGGCGGGCACCGAAGACGCTCACCTTCCCGAACGGCGTCGAGCCGCGGATCACCGACACGACCGGGCTGCACCTGGTGGACCCGCCGGAGGACGTGGCGCTGGCCATCTCCGGGGCCCGGCCCGGGAGTTCGGCACACCGCACGCTGGTCTCGTACGTCCGTCCGGGGCGGCTGCTCGCCCTGTTCGGCCGGTTCTCCGGGCCGGTCACCGGGCCCGAGCTGACCCGGGGCAGCGGACAGCATCCGCTCGGGCACCTGATCGTGGAACGGTCGGTACCGCACCGGGCCACGCTGGTCACCGAGTCGGTCAAGGCGGAGTTGCGCGACCTCACCCAGACCACCTACCAGAACGAACGCGGCCACGTCCGTGACACCCGCCTGGGCATCCAGGTCACCGCCGGGCCGAACTACACCCTGGTCGGCCCGGAGACCGACGTACGCCTCCAGGGCGGTCCGCTGGTCCGCGCGGACCTCAGCGCCGGGCGCGGCCACTACCTCGGCGTCGACGCGGCCCGCAAGACCACCGGCCGGGTCCGCAACCACCCGATCGCGCTGTACCGGGTGGAGCGCACCCTGATGGTGCGCAAGCCCGGCGAACCGCCGTCGGCGGCCCGCCCGGTCCGGGTGGTGAGCCTGGACTGGATCTCCACCCAGGACGCCCGCCGCCTCGCGGGCTGGGACAGCCGCACGCCCGGCCAGGCGGGCCCCGACCCGGACGCCGAGCCGCCGGTGCCGTGGTACCTCACCCGTCAGGACCCGGTCCACCTCAGCGGTCAGGTCCGCGCCGAGGGCTTCCGTCCCGTCCGCCCACCGACCCAGGCGCAGCCGCAACCCCTGGGGCAGACCCACGTACAGCCGCAGCCGCAGCCGCAGAGCCAGAATCAGGCGCAGAGCCAGAATCAGGCGCGGCCGCAGGCCCAGCCGTCCGTTCCCCAGGACCCGATGCGGGCCTTCGCGGACACCGTCCTGGACACCCTGCACCGCTCCTACCCGTCGCTGTTCGTCCCGCCGTTGATGCTGCGGCACCCGCGGCTCGCCAAGTTCTGGTACGGCGACGGGCGGATGCGGACCGCGCTGCACAACGACCGCCAGGTGCGCGAGGCGCTGAACCGGCCCAGTCTGGCGCAGAGCCTGGACGACCTGACCACCACCGGGGTGCCGGTCACCCTCACCGAGGACGGCAAGGTGCGCCGCGGGCACCACACGCTCATCCTCCGGGCGCGCCTCACCGACCGGCAGTTCGAGACCACCATGAGCGAGCGCTCACTGCGCAACGCGGTGATCGGCACCGAGGTCTCGGGCCAGGGGCAGCAGGCGTCCCTCACCCTCTCCGGAGGCGTCGAACTGGGCGTCTCGCCGCGCGACCACGACAAGGTGCCCGACGTCGGACTGCCCCGTCAGGCCGGCAACGTGACCGTCGGTGTCCGGCACGCCAGGACCGACCAGAAGGCCACCAGGAACACGGTCGCGATCACCCACGACCATTTGATGTTCCAGACCGGCGCCGACCTCTACAGCTACCAGGTGGAACTGGGCGCCTCCTTCGAAGGCCACCGCCGCCCGCGCGGCTGGGCCCGGCTCGCCTCGGTCGGCCTGCTCGGCGCGGGCGTCTTCGTCAGCAAGGTCGAGGAACGGCCGCTGTTCACCCGGGGCAACGAGACCGTGGGCCGGGTGGAGCTGGCCGTGCCCGCCGCGCACGGCTCCGACCGTTACGCCCCCGCCGACCCGCCGCCCACCGGGCCGGCCCCGGCGCCCGCGCCCGTACCGCAGCAGCTCTCCTCCACCGAGGCGGACCAACTCCTCGACGGCACCCGCCCGTTGCCCGGGACGGACTCGCCCGACCGGCGACTCGCCACGAGGCTGCTGAGCGTCCCGCACGTGGTGCTCAGCGCCGAGGGCGGCCCGCAGCGCCAGCAGCTGATGCAGGACACCGCCGACCGTGCGTCGGGCACCTCCTGGCACGTCAGCGCACCCGGCGCCCCGGTGCGCACCGCGCTGCGCCGGGCGATGGCCAACCTCAGCGTCGCCGGACAACTGGGCCAGTACCTGGGCCCGTTCGGCTCCCGCGTCGCCGGACTCAACGGCGCCGGACCGTTCCGTACCCACTACCTCAAGGCGGCGGTCCGCGGCGAACTGGGCAACTTCCGGGTCATGAGCGACCCGAAGCCGGCCAGTCTCGAGGCCACCATCGGCAACGAGCACCGCGTCACGGGCAGCACGGGCACCGTCTCGCGGACCACCGTCGGGCTTCAGGGCGCCGACATGCCGCTGCAGCAGGCCCCGGGCCGGGCGGCGGTGGTCGGTTCCTACTCGACCGCCCTGCAGTACGCCTGGGGCAAGGGCCACAGCGTCTCGCAGACCCTCACCCGGGGACGCAACACCACCCTCGCCTTCGCCGGACGCATGTACCTGGTGGTCGCCGACGCCGCGGAGACCGTCGCGGTACGGGACCGCTGGACGGCCGCCCTGGGCACGATGGGCACCCGCGCCGGGGCCCGGATCAGCTCCGCGGCCGGGCGGCTCTCCGGGCGCCTCGGCGACAGCCTCGCCCCGCGCCGGGCCGCCGCCGCACTCCAGCGCGTCCGCGACGCGGTGATGTTCCACCTGCCCATGCAGGACGTCATCGAGGCCGGGCTCGCCCCGGACGGCCTGGGCACCGACACCCCGCACAACCTCGGCGGCGGCTACCGGGTGCCCCCCTACCTGCGCAACCGCCGCTTCCCGAGCCACCCCAGCGGCCAGCTCGACGCCGGCCCCGCGGCACAGCGGCTGATGGGGCAGCTGGAGAAGATCGGGGTGCCCTCGCACGACCGGGAGCAGGTCCTCCAGCGGCTCTCCCCGGACTTCCTCCGCGGCCACCTGCACGAGCTGACGACCGACGGGATGAACCTGCCGGTCCGCTACCGCGCCTGGTCCAGCCCGCACCACCTGCCGGTCGGCGGCAGCCCCGGACAGGTCCGGTTCGAACTGACCCCGGTCACCACCACCGTGGACAGGCTGCGTACCGGCTTCGAGCTGGAGGACTACCGCACCATCGCCCGCGACGACGCCGACGGCACCTCCCAGGACCGCGGCGCCGACGTGACGCTCAGCGCCGGCCAGCGCGCGGCGGAGAGCGGCATCCTCGTCGCCAACCCCTCGCTCCAGGGCACCGCCGCCAAGCAGCGGTCGAGCGCCCGGACCCGGACCGCCGGCACCACCGCGATGCCGAACATCGCCACCACCCAGGCGCACGCCGAGATCGTCACCAGCTACGTCCTGACCGTCACCATGACGGACACGACCGGCGATCCGCTCACCCCCGGCGTCACCACCCCGGTCGGCAGTCTCCACGAGATCCTCCCGGTGAACCTGCTCACCCCGGACGGCGACGGCGCCGACGGCGCCCTCACCGAGCAGGACGTGCCGGAACCCGAACGCGCGGTGAAGATGCTGACCGCCGCCCAGGCCCGCCCCGAGGGCGTCGCCGCCTGGCGCACCTCGACTGCCGCGGACGGTACCGGCGGCGCCGACCCGGACATCCTGCCCTTCGACGACCGGATCGGCTCCGGCATCCTCGCCGTGGACATCCGCGGTGCGGCCAACGTCCGCGACGCCCTCACCCTCGCCACCGCGCGCGCCGACGGCCTCGGCGACAGCGACCTCGGCAAACGGCACACCGGCAAGGTCCTCGACGCACGCGTGCGCATGGCCCGCCAGACCCCGCTCACCGGCCTCGGCACCGCGCCCGCCCAGGCCCAGCAGGAGGCCACCGCGCAGGGTGCTCTGACGGCCGGTTTCCGCGAGGCGCTCGGCGCCGACGGCTCACCGCTGCCCGCCCAGGCCTCCGCGCGCCTCTTCGGGCAGTACCACACCGCCGACTCCCGCCTCTACGCGAAGATGCACCGCCGCGGCGCCCGTCTGCTCGCCGTGGAGAACAAGCCGCGTATGGAGGCCATGCAACGGACGAAGACCTCCGACGCGCTGGAGGCCGGCATCACCGACAACGTCGAGGGCGCGGTGGGCACCGCGCCGATGGCGGGCAACAGCAACGCGGGCGTGACCAACCCGGGTGCCACGGTCCCGATCGGCGGCTCGAACGACGGCACCGTGCTCAAGGGCACCGCGGACACCACTCTCGGCACCCACGTCAAGGTCGTCACCGACCGGAGCATGCTCTTCGCGCTGCCGGTGAGCTGGCTGTCCGTGGCCGAGGCGGACCACCGCATCACCGACAGCCGTCCGCTGCACGCCCTCGGCAAGGCCAAGCGCGGGCCGCGCGCCGCCGAGGCCGAGACCACCGCACTGGTCTGGCTGCGCGAGGACATCGCCCGCGACCACGGCCTCCTGGACGACGCCACGTTCCCCGACGCGGTCCTCGCGGCCTGGGACGACCTGTCCAAGGCCGCGGGCGACCTCGCGGCGGCCGAGAAGGGCTACTACGACGCCCGGGCGCGGGCCCGGGAGACGTGGCTCGACCTGACCACGGAGGAACAGGCCGCGCTCGGCGACGACAACTCCGGCCCGCCGGCCGATCTGCCACAGGACATGGTCTGGTCCCCGGCCGTCGTCGCCTGGCAGGCCGCCCGCCAGGAGGTCCACCGGTGGGAGCTGCGCACCGACGCCGCCGCCCGGGACCACCACCGGCTGCACTTGGCCGCCTCCCGCCTCACCGCCCACCACCAGGGTTCGGCCGCGGTCACGGTGCCGGACCGGCCGCAGGAGTACACCGAGCCCCAGTGGCGCTCCGAGGCACCCGAGCCGTACGCCGTCGCCGACGGGGCCGATTCCGCGCCGCGCACCATCACCTCTCCCGACGGCGCCACGGTGCGCGAACTGCACGACGTGCCGCACGACGGCGCCTCGTTCTTCCACGCCCTGCTCGCCGCCGCCCAGGACCGGGGCCGGCTGTCCCAGCTGCTCGGCGGCGACCTCGCCGACCGGTTCGCGGCCGACCCCGGCGATCCGGTGGTCACCGCCGAGGCCATCGGCACCGCCCGCGACCGCCTCGCCTGGGCGCTGGGCGAGGACGGCAACGAGGATCTGCTCGACGCCCTCGCCCTGGACGCGGCCGACACCTTCACCCAGGACGAACTCGACGCGGCGGGCGTGCAGTTCACCCCGGAGCAGCAGGCGGAGTTCGACGCCCTCGGCCGCCTTCCGCAGACGTTCTGGCCGACCACGGCCCAACGGGTGGCGCTGGCCACCGTGGCCCTGTCCCGCCCGTTCGCGAGCGAGCCGCGCCAGGACGGCGGCACGGAGCGCCCCGACGGCGAACCGGCCCCGCCCGGGCGCCGCGCGGGCGACCACGGCGGCGCCGACCTGCTGCCCGCGCTCGCCGCCCGGGTCCTGGGCACCCCGCTCACCGTGGTCACCGCCGAGGGCCGCGAGCAGCTCTTCCTCCCGCACGGCGTCGACCCGGCCGCCGTCCGCCCGGCCACCGACCCGGTCCTCTTCGCCGCCGGGGACTTCTTCCACGCCGCTCTCCCGCCCGGCACCCCGCCTCCGGTCGCCACCCCGCTGCCGGCCCCGGCCGACTCGGCCCCGGCCGCGGGTACTTCGGGGGTGGGTACGTCACAGGCGGACCCCTCGCGCCCGGCGCCCGAGCAGCCGCCCGCGAAGCCGCCCGCGCACCGCAGCCACCCCACCCCGCCATGGATGCCGCCCGCCGACAGCACCGGCCCGCGTTACCGCCTCGACCGGAACGGCGTCCTCACCGCACCCGACGGCGCCACCTACACCCAGGGCACTCCCACCGGCCGCGGCAACGGCTTCTTCGGCGCGCTCTCCTCGGCCCTGCGCCAGGCAGCGGAGCAGCCCGGCCTGGACAGCCAGGAGGCGGCACGGCTGCGCATGCGCGCCGAGGCGCCGCCCGCCCGGTTGCTGCGCCTGAACGGTCTGCCCGCCGACCCGGCGGAGCGCGACTCGCTCTTCACACCCCCACCCCTTCGGACCCACCCCGGCGAGCCCGAGCCGAGCCAGGCCGCCATCGAGGGACATCTGCGCCGCCACCTCGCCGAGGCCCCGTGGGGTCCCGGGGCCGACCGTGCGGTGGCCCGGTGGGCCGCCGCCGCGACCGGCACCACCGTCACCCTGATCGAGGAGAACGGCACCGCCCACACCTACCCCGGCCCGTCCGGCGACAGCGGCCCGCACCTCCGGCTCCGCCGCCGGGGCGGGGACTTCGTCCCCTTGAACCCGCACACGCCCGCACCCGCGCCGAAGGCTCCCGCGCCCAAGGACACGGGGTCGACGGCAGCGGAACCGAAGGGCTCGAAGACGCCGGAGACGAAGGGCCCGGAGCAGGTGGCACCGGAGCAGGCGGTCCCGGAGCGGAAGGCTTCGGCGCTTGCGGACGCGGCGGAGGCTCCGGCGCTGGAGAAGCCCGACCAGCTGCCGACGCCGCCGGAGCAGAGGACCGGGGAGCCCGGGCGTCCGGAGCCGGAAGGCGCCGAGGCACAGGGCACGACGTCCGTGGACACTGCTCCGCCGGTCCCGCCCGTGCGGGACCCCGCCCCGCGGGACGCGTTCCCGCAGGACGCGATCCTTGAGGACGCGGCCACCCTTCCGCTGCCCCCGTCACCGACGGACAGCGACCTCCCGGGTCTCCTGGAGGAGGAGGCGTACGAGCTGAGCACGCTGTCCGGCACCGGCGCGGGCCCCGACGCCCCCACGGCCCCGGACACGGTGCCCGCCGCACCCGAACCGGCCCTGCGGCCCTTCACGTTGGGGAACTTCGAGTTCACCAACCTGAACCAGACGGAGAGGTACGTCGACAAGGCGGTCCGGATCGTCGAGCTGCTCGACGAGCACAGCACCATCAAGGACTACGTCGGTGGCCGCCCTGTCCGGATCACCCTGCACCTGCGCACGACCGAGACTCCGGCCGATGTGCGTGACCTGGGTGATGACGGCGTCCAGATCAACCTCGCCAGCTACTACTTCGAGAAGTACGACATCGGTTACGTCATGGGGATGCTGGCCCATGAGATCGGTCTGCACCCGCTCGCCTCCCGCAACGCGGAGATTCCGGAACAGGAGGAGGCGTACCGGGGGATGCCCCTGCCGGTGCCCGGGCTGACCGACCTGCGGACGCCGCGCACCATGAACACGGAAGGGGCGGGCCAGGCCGACCACATCATGGCCGCCTACCCGCACACCATCCGGCACGGCATCTACCGGGACATCGTCATGGAGATGGCCCAGGTGCTCGCGCGGCACGCGCGGGTCGGCGTGAGGGGAGCCAAGTCCCAGGACGTCACCGACCTCTTCGACACCTATCTGATGGACCTCGCCTCCATCGCGGTCACCAGCGACTACCGGATGAACGCGGTCAAGGAGCCCAACTACACGGCCAGGGTGTACAACGCCTACAAGGAGATGCTCAGCGCCCAGCTGGCGGAGAACACCGCTCTTCGGGCCCTGCTGCCGTCGAACAAGACCCTGTTCGGCGTCGCACGGTCCTTCACCCAGCTCGCCACCAGCATCGCGACCAACAACCGCGGCGACAGCATCCAGCAGCCCGTCGCTCCGGACCAGGCCGGAGGCGACGCCGGGGAGGCACGCCCCCGACTTCCCGAGGCGGGTGGAGGCACCGCGCCGCCAACCGCGCCGTCCGGCACCTCGCGGCCGAGGGGACCGCGCGACAGCCGCCCCCGGTTCGTGGTGCGGTCGGGCTTCGACGCCCGGCGGTTCTCGTACCGGGGCCGGCCGGTCACCGACCTCACCGTCCGGATGGCGATACGAGGCACGGACGGCCAGGCCTCGCGGGTGTTCGACCAGCTCGACGCGGGCGTGAGCGAGTTCCTGAACGCCCCGGACTACCGCCTGCCCAATGGCGACCGGCTGCACGTGACCGTCGAGCGCGTCGATCACACCGATGCGCCGCACCTGACCGTGGACCTGGCGGGCCGGGACCAGGCGATGAACCAGACCACCTGGTGGTCCGACGCCGCCCCGGTGCAGATGGTGCACGAGCTCACCCACCAGCTCGGCCTGCGCGACGAGTACCGGGATGCCGACTCGCCGCACCGCCCCCACATCCTCGGCAGCCTGCTGGGCGACCTCGACGGAGATCCCGAAGACACCTCCCTCTCGCCCGCCGGCCTGCGCGACCGGCACCTGGCCCTGCTCGCAGCGCTCATCGGCGACGTGCCCCCAGCGTCCGAGCAGAACGGCGACCGGGCCGACCAGAGCTGGGCGGCGGCCCGGAGTGCTGCCACCGCGGAGACCCGCGAGTCCATCTGGGTCGACCCGGTCTCCCTGCCCCGATCTGCCGACGGCACGGCAGTCACCGAGGTTCCGGCTCACATGCAGCAGGCCCCGGACACGGTGCCCGCCGCACCCGAACCGGCCCTGCGGCCTTTCACGTTGGGGAACTTCGAGTTCACCAACCTGAACCAGACGGAGAGGTACGTCGACAAGGCGGTCCGGATCGTCGAGCTGCTCGACGAGCACAGCACCATCAAGGACTACGTCGGTGGCCGCCCTGTCCGGATCACCCTGCACCTGCGTACGACGGAAACTCCGGCCGACGTGACGGACCGCGGGGACGCCGGTGTCGACATCAACCTCGCCAGCTACTACTTCGAGAAGTACGACATCGGCTACATCATGGGGATGCTGGCCCATGAGATCGGTCTGCACCCGCTCGCCTCCCGCAACACGAGGATCCTCGAGGAGGAGGACCTGTACCGGGGCATGCCCCTGCTGGTACCGGGACTGGAGAACCTGAACACGCCGCGCTTCATGAACACCGAGGGCGCCGGTCAGGAAGACCACATCATGGCCGCCTTCCCGCACACCATCCGGCACGGCATCTACCGCGACATCGTCATGGAGATGGCCCAGGTGCTCGCGCGGCACGCGCGGGTCGGCGTGAGGGGAGCCAAGCCCAAGGACGTCACCGACCTGATCGACACCTACCTGATGGACCTCGCCTCCATCGCGGTCACCAACGACCACCGGGCGAGAGCGATCAGGGACCCCAACTACACGGCAAGGGTCTACAACGCCTACAAAGCCCAGTTGGCCGACCGCCTCCCCCAGGACAGCCCTGTCCGCCCCCTGCTGCCTCCGGACAAGGGGAGGTTCGGTGTCCTGGGGGACTTCGCCGCACTCGCCACCAGTGTCGGAACCAACAACCGCGGCGACAGCATCCAGCATCCCGTCGCTCCGGAGCAGACCGGCACCGGCACCGGCGAGGCACGCCCCAGGCTGCCCCAGACCGGCACCGGCACCGGCACCGACGGTACGGCGACCACCGGCGTCCCGGCCCGCATGGCACAGCACACCGACACGACTTCCCCAGCACCGGAGCCGGTCCTCATCCCCTTCACGTCGGGGAACTTCGAGTTCACCAACCTGAAGCACACGAACGAGGGGTACCGCGACAAGGCGGTCCGCATCATCGAGCTGCTCCAGAAGCACGACACGATCCGTGACTACGTCGGTGGCCGCCCTGTCCGGATCACCCTGCACCTCCGTACGACGGAAACTCCGGCCGACGTGACGGACCGCGGGGACGCCGGTGTCGACATCAACCTCGCCAGCTACTACTTCGAGAAGTACGACATCGGCTACATCATGGGGATGCTGTGCCATGAGATCGGTCTGCACCCGCTCGCGTCCCGGGACAGGAACATCCCCGACGAGGAGGAGATGTTCGCGGGGATGCCGTTGACGGTTCCGGGGCTGGCCGACCTGAACACGCCGCGCTTCATGAACACCGAGGGCGCGGGTCAGGCCGACCACATCATGGCTGCGTTCCCGAGCAGTACGAGGCACCGGATCTATCGGGACATCGTGCTGAGCATGGCCGGTGTGCTGGCGGAGGATGCGCGGACGGGGGAGGCGGGCGCCAGGGCCAGGGACGTCACGGATCTGGTCGACACCTATCTCATGGATCTGGCCACGATCGCGCTGACCAATGACAAGCGCAAGGACGCGGCGTGGGAGCCGCGGTACACGGCGAAGGTGTACAACGCGTACAAGGCGCAGTTCGCAGCGCAGTTGGCGCAGGACAGTCCGGTGCGGGGTCTGCTGCCGGCCGACAAGAGCTGGTACAACGTCACGGGCAACTTCCTGGGCCTGGGCAGCAGCGTGGCGTTCAACAATCAGGGCGACAGCATCCAGTTCCCGCTGCCGGCACAGGCCGGCGGCGACACGGGCGGGACCCGCCCGCGGCTGCCGCAGGGCAGTATCGACACCGGGCCGCGGAGTGGTCCGTCCGGCACCTCGCGGCCGACGAAGCCGCACGACAGCCGGCCTCGCTTCGTGGTGCGTTCGGGCTTCGACGCGCGGCGGTTCAGCTACGACGGCGATCTGGTCACCGACCTCACCGTCCGTATCGCGCTGCGCGGCGCGGACGCGCAGGCCGCGCACGTGTTCGGCCAACTGGCGGCGGGTGTGAGTGAGTTCCTCAACGTTCCCGGCCACCGGCTGCCCAACGGTGACCTGCTGCACGTCACCGTCGAGCACGTCGACCCCGCTGACGCTCCCCACCTGACGGTGGACCTGGTCGGTCGGGACCGGGTGATGGATCAGAACACGTGGTGGGCGGACGCCGATCCGGTGCAGATGGTGCACGAGCTGACGCATCAGCTCGGGTTGCGGGACGAGTACCGCGACGCCGACTCCCCGCACCGTCCGCACATCCCGGGCAGTCTTCTCGGCGACCTCGACGCCGAGCCCGAGGACGCCTCGCTTGCTGCCGCGGGTCTTCGCGGCAGGCATCTGGCCCTGCTGAGCGGACTGATCGGCGAGGTGACTCCTCAGCCGCAGCAGAGCGTGCCGCAGGACAGCGAGCAGACATGGGACGCGGTGCGTACCGGTACCGATCCGGTGCTCCGGGAGGCCGTGTGGGTCGACCCGGTCTCCCTGCCCCGACCGTCCGGCAACGGCGCGGCAGTCACCGAGGCCTCCGAAACCGCCGAGGCCTCCGAAACCGCCGAAGTCCCGGCCCGTATGCCGCAGGACCCGAACGCGACCCCCACCGCTGCCGCTGCCGCTGCCGCCGAACCGACCCTCACGCCCTTCAAGTCGGGCACGTTCGAGTTCACCAACTTGAGGCACACGGAGGAGAAGTATCGTGACAAGGCGGTCCGGATCATCGAGTCGCTGCGCAAGCACGACACCATCCGGGACTACATCGGCAACCGCCCGTGCCGTATCACCCTGCACCTGCGGACGACGGAGACCCCGGCCGACGTGACGGACCGTGGCGAGAACGGCGTCGACATCAACCTCGCGAGCTACTACTTCGAGAGATACGGCATCGGCCACATCATGGGGATGCTCGCCCACGAGATCGGGCTTCATCCCCTGGCCTCCCGGAACAGGGCGATCCCCGACGAGGAGGAGATGTTCCAGGGGATCCCGATCCCGGTCCCGGGGCTGTCCGACCTGAAGACCCCGCGCACCATGAGCACGGAGGGCGCGGGCCAGGCCGACCACATCATGGCCGCCTTCCCCAGCAGCACACGGCACCGGATCTACCGCGACATCGTCCTGGGGATGGCCAAGGTGCTCGGGCGGGACGCGGAGACCGGGGAAGAGGGCGCGAGGCCCGAGGACGTCACGGACCTGATCGACTGCTACCTCATGGACCTCGCCTCCATCGCGATCACCAACGACTACCGGATGAACGCGGCCAAGGAGCCCGGCAACACCGCCAAGGTCTACAACGCCTACAAGGAGATGTTCCAGGCCGAGTTGGCGCAGGACCCCTCTCTGCGGACCCTCCTGCCGCCGAACAAGAGCATGTTCGGTGTGATGAACGATTTCCGGCGGATCGGAACCTACATCGCGCTCAACAACCGCGGCGACAGCATCCAGCAGCCCGGCACGACCTGAGCCCACGAGGAGAGACGCGGACAGAGTCGCGGACCGAACCTGTCCGCAACCCCCGCTACCGTGCTGAGCATGACGAAGACGACGAAGCGCGGCACCCCGCGCTCGGCCGCCACGGCACCCGTGCTCGACGCCCGCGCCCTCAACCGCGCCACCCTCGACCGGCAACTGCTCCTGCGTCGCGCCCCGCTGTCCGCCAAGGCCGCCGTCGAGCACCTGCTCGGCCTCCAGGCGCAGAACGTGAAGCCCCCGTACTACGCCCTGGCCGCCCGCCTCGACGGCTTCACCCCGGGGGAGCTGTCCGGGCTGATGGCCGACCGCGAGGTCGTCCGGATCGTCACCATGCGCTCGACCATCCACACCCACACCGCCGAGGACTGCCTCACCCTGCGCCCCCTGGTGCAGCCCGCGCGGGACCGTGAACTGACCGCCTTCCGCAGGGGACTTCAGGGCGTCGGCCTCGGTCGGCTCGCCGCCCTGGCCCGGGACCTCGTCGAGGCCGAGCCGCGCACCATGAAGCAGCTGCGGGAGGCGTTGCTGGCCGAGTGGCCGGACGCCGATCCGCAGGCCCTCGCGATCGCCGCCCGCTGCACACTGCCGCTGGTCCAGGTGACCCCGCGCGGACTGTGGGGCCTCAGCGGCCAGGTCGCCCTGACCACCGCCGAGCACTGGCTGGGCCGCCCCGCGCGGCCCACGCCCGCCCCCGACGCGACCGTGCTGCGCTACCTCGCCGCCTTCGGCCCGGCCTCCGTCAAGGACATGCAGACCTGGGCCGGCCTGACCCGCCTGCGGGACGCCTTCGAACGCCTCCGCCCGGGACTGGTCACCTTCCGCGACGAACACGGCGTCGAACTCTTCGACCTCCCCGACGCTCCCCGCCCCGCCCCGGACACCCCGGCCCCGCCCCGCTTCCTGCCCGAGTTCGACAACCTGCTCCTCTCGCACGCCGACCGGAGCCGCGTGGTCCCGTCACAGCACCGGGGCCGTTCCTGGCAGGGCAACCAGGCCTACCGCACGCTCCTCGTCGACGGCTTCCTGGCGGGCGTGTGGAAACTGGAGGACACCACCCTCGTCATCGAGCCCTTCAGCCGGCTCACCGGCGACCAGCGACGCGAGGTGACCGAAGAGGGGGAGCGCATGCTGACCGTGATGCACCCGCAGTCGTCGTACGACATCCGCTTCGGCACGGTCGTCCGGTAACCGCCGACGGTCGTCCAGCCGTCACCTGTCATCAGCGCGCCGCCACCCGTCCAAGCGACCTGTCACCGGCCGAGACGTCACGGGTCGAGACGTCACCTGTGCAGGGTCACCTGTCACTTCCCCGGCGTGCGCCGCTCCTGACCCGACAGCATCCCCACCTCGCTCCGGCGCGGGGAACGCATGGACAGAGGGCGTTGCGGGCCGCTCGTGGAGGCCCGCAACGCCCCCTGGTTCTTCACCTGAGGGGTACTCAGGAAAGCTTTCCGGTCACGAGTTGACCTGCGTGGTCACCAGGCTGGAGAAGGTGGTCAGCCGGGTGTAGACGCCCGGGTAGCCGGCCGCCGCGCACCCCTCGCCCCAGGAAGTGATCCCTGCCAGGACGCCCCCGATGAGCAGAGGACCGCCGCTGTCGCCCTGGCAGGTGTCGACGCCGCCGGAGGTGTATCCGGCGCAGACCATGTCGCTCGCGATGAAGTCGGAGCCGTAGGAGCTCGCACAGCTGGTGTTGGACACCGTCGGGACGGTCGCCGTGCGCAGCTGGTTGGAGGAGCTGCCGCCCGCGGAGGTGGTGCCCCAGCCGACGATGCGGGCGGTGGTGCCGGCCGCGTACACGCTCGTCTGGGTGGAGGAGACGTACGACGCCGTGGTGTACGGCATCGACGTCGACAGCGTCAGCACGGCCACGTCGTCGCCGTTGGTGGCGTCGGTGTAGCTCGGGTGGACCCAGATCTTGCTGACTCGGGCGACCGTGCCGTTCGTGCCGTTCAGGTAGGTGCGGCCGCCGACCACGCGGACGCTGCTGGTGGTCTCGCCGACCATGCAGTGGGCCGCGGTGACGACCTTGGTGGGTGACACCAGGGTGCCGCCGCAGAACTGGTTCTGCGACGCGTCCGTGATCTGCATCATGAACGGGTACGCGGTCGTCGTGGTCGTCGTACCGCCGACGATGGGTTGCGGTGCGGCGACGGCGGCGGGTGCGCCGAGCAGGGCGGTCGCGGCGGCGGCAGCGGTGGCCGCCACGACGGCGGCGGACTTCTTGGCGCGGTTGAGCCCGAGCATGACTCTCCTCATGGGGAATTGCCGGTGGGGGGTCGCCCGGGTGGGGGGAGCACGAGGGTCGCGGGACCGGCCCTCGTGTACCGGGCGAGCGGCACGTCCCTTACGCTAGGACCCGGCCGTTGCCTTCCCAATGAGGGAACCCCCTAAGGGAGTTGGGCAGGGAAAACCCTCGGTCAACCCCGGTCAAACCCCGCGCGACGGGAAGCAACACACCGGAAATCCGCGGGACTCACGTCACATCCGGGGACTCATGTCACATCCGCGGGACTCACGTCGTACGACGGCCCGCCGCCAGTCTGACGATGTCGACGCGGGACCGGATCCCGAGCTTGCGGTAGACCCGGGTCAGGGTCGCCTCCACCGTCTTGACGCTGATGAACAGCCGTCCGGCGATCTCCCGGTTGGTCGCGCCCTCCATGACCAGCGCGGCGACCTGACGCTCCATCGAGGCCAGCCCGTCCAGCGCGTCCAGCGCGGGGGAGGGGGCCACGACCGGCTCCGCCGGCGGCGGTACCGCGGCGGCCTCCACCTGTCGCAGCCAGGGCAGCGCCCGGCAGCGCCGGAACAGCCGCGCCGCCTCGTCGTACGACGCCGGCCCGGTCCGGCGCGTGCGCAGCGCGGCCAGCGCGAACGCGGCCCGCGCCTCCTCCAGGCCGTAGCCCAGCTTGGCCAGCCGGTCCTGAGCCGACGTCAACTGCACGAGTGCGGCCTCGTGTTCGCCGCGTGTCGCGCGCACCTGCGCCTCCGCCCGGTCCAGGACGGCGAGCACGCCCTCGCGGCCCAGCCGCGACGCGTGCTCGCGGGTGACCGTGATGAGGTCCCGCGCCTCGGCGAGCTCACCGGTGCGGACGAGGGCCTCGGCGAGGTCACCGTGCCAGCGGCCCCGGGCCGGGTCGGTGATGCCGAGCCCCAGCTCCAGCTCCCGCACCCGGCGCAGCGACCGGACCGTTCCGGGGGCGTCCCCGGCCACCAGCTGGGCGTGCCCCAGGGCGGCCAGGGCGCGCGAGACGTACATCTGGTCGCCGTCCACCTCGGCGTGCTCCGCGGCCTCCCGGGCCAGGGCCAGCGCCCGGTCCACGTCCCCGCCGGCCGCCTCCGCGAACGAGGTGAGCAGTGCGGAGGCCACCTCGCCGATGCCGGAGTCGCGGGCCAGCCGCAGGCTCTCCCGGGCCAGTTCCAGGGCCCGTCCGCAGTGCCCGGAACGCAGTTCGGTCTCGGCGAGCAGCCGCAGGAAGTGCACCTCGCTCTCGACCATGCCGCGCCGCCGCACCTCGCGCAGCAGCGCGGTGACGGTGGTGCGGGCCTCGGCCAGCTGGTCGCTCATGAGCAGCCAGCGGAACCGGACCAGGCCCGGCCCGTTGTGGTGGCAGGCGACCTGCGGGTCCTGCGGTTCCCGCAGCGCCCGCTTGATGGTCGCGGCCGCGTCCGGGTGGCCCATCAGCGTCTCGGCCTGGGCCTGGAAGGCGAGCGCGAGGAGCTCGCTGCGCCGGTCACCGGCCCGGGCGGCCAGCTGGGCCGCGTGCGCCGCCTCCTCCCGGCCCTGCGCGAAGTCGCCCTGCACGACCAGGCCGCGCCAGGCCAGCTGGTAGTGGACCAGGGCGAGCAGCCCGGGGTCGTCGCCCGCGTCGGCGAGCGCCTGCGGGAACACGGCGTCGACGTCACCGAGGGCCTGGCCGGCCGCCTCGATCACCACCATCCAGGCCCGCACCCGGTCCGCGGGCACGGTCGCCCGGGTCAGCACCTCGCGGGCGATGTCCCGCGCGAGGTCCACCTCACCGGCGGTGATCGCGTCCTCGGCGGCTTGCAGGCGGCGCTCGTCCGGGCCCGGCACGGTGTCGGCCGGGGCGTGCCGGGCCGCCAGCAGCCCGAGGGACGCGGCCACCGACGGAGCCCCCCGGTCCCGGGCCTGCGCCGCCGCCTCGGCGAGCCGCGCGGCCACTTCGGGGTCGGTGCCGGTGGTCGCCAGCGCCAGATGCCGGGCCCGCTCGATCGGATCGGAGGCGGCCGTGGACAGCGCGGCGTGCACGGCCCGCCGCTCCTGCGCGGGCGCCTCCGCGTACAGGGCGGCCGAGATCAGCGGATGCGCGAACCGTACGGCGGGCTCCTCCGGATCCGTCGCCAGCAGCCCGAGGGCCGCCGCCTGCGCGGTCTCCGCCTCCGCGTTGTCCCGGCCGGCCGCGCGCAGCAGCGCCAGCGTGGGGCGCGCGCCGGCGCTGGCCACCAGGAGGGTGCGGCGAGCCTCGGCGGACAGCATCTCCAGCCGGCTGAGTACCAGGGCCCGCAGCGAGGTGGGCACGTGCAGCGGCTCGCCCGGCCGGGGCGGGGTCGGGTTCTCGGCCAGCGCCCGGCCCAGTTCCAGCGCGAACAGGGGGTTGCCGCCGCTGGTGCGGTGGATGTCCCGGACGGTGGAGCGGGGCAGGCCGGTGTAGCCGCGGTGGTCCAGGAGCTCGGCCACCTGGACGCGGGAGAGCGGGTTGAGCCGGACGGCCACGCTGTCCGGGGGCAACGCGCGTAGATGACGGTCGTACTCCTGTCCCTCGGTCCGCACCGCGCACAGCAGCTGCACCGAGGTGTCGCCGAGGCGGCGGGCGGCGAACCCCAGGAGTTCCGCGCTGGCCGGATCCAGCCACTGGAGGTCGTCGGCGACGACCAGGACGGGTCCCTCGGCGGCGAGCGCGCGCAGGGCGGACAGGACGGCCAGGCGCAGTGCCAGCCCGTCACGCTGGAGCGTCGACTCTCCGCGGCCGGTGAGCGCCGATTCCAGGGCGGTGCGCTGGGCGGCGGGCAGCCGGCCGGACACCCGGTCGACGACCAGGCCGAGGAGGTCGGCGAGGGCGAGGAAGGGGAGGTGGGATTCGGACTCGGTCGCCGAGCAGCGCAAGACGGTGCGGGCCGCGGCGGCGTATTCCGCGGCCAAAGTCCGCAGCACGGTCGACTTTCCTATTCCGGCCGGGCCGTGGAGCAGCACGCTGCCGCCGCGGACGAGCTGCTCACGCGCCGCCGTGAACAGCTCCTCCCTGCCGATCAGCAGCTCGGGGCGGCACCTGGCAGGCTCCTTGAGGTCCCGTCGCACGGTCACCGCTCCCTCCGTGTGTCGTGTCCTGGCCAATATTAGGCATCGGTCTTTGGAATTCGGATGGACGAGGTGGTGAGGGAAATAACAACGTGACCGCATGGACAAATTCAGAGCGCGCGAGCATGGATAGCCGACCGACCGATCGATTCGAGCCAGTCCTACGGCAGCCAGCCCGCTCGGCGTGCCCCGACGACAGCCTCCCCACGCGTACGCGCCCCAAGCTTCCGCATGGCCGATCCGAGGGAGGCCTCGACCGTCTCGACGGTCACCCCCGGCCGTTCGGCGGCCTCCGCGTTCGTCGCCCCGGCGGCCACCCACGCGAGGACATCCACCTCCCGGGGTGCCGGTCGGGACCCCTCCGCTGCCACGTACTCGCCCCTTCACCGCGGCACACACCCCCGTTCGGGGGTAGTGAGACCCGCGACACGGATTACACGATGGCAGAGAGCCGCCCGGCAACGGTGCCGGGACCGAGGAGGACGACAGATGACGAAGGCGACGGAGCTCTTCCGCAGCGCGCGGGACTTCCTGCTGGAACACCGCGAGGACTACGCCACGGCCTACGAGGGCTTCGCCTGGCCCCGCCCCCGGCACTTCAACTGGGCGCTCGACTGGTTCGACGAGATCGCGCGGGGGAACGACCGGACCGCGCTGCACATCGTCGAGGAGGACGGCAGCGAGGTCCGGCTCTCCTTCGCCGAGATGTCCGAGCGGTCCGACCGGGTCGCCCACCTGCTGCGCGAGCGCGGGGTCGGCGCCGAGGACCGGATCCTCGTCATGCTGGGCAACCAGGCCGAGCTGTGGGAGACGGCGCTCGCCGCCATGAAGCTGCGGGCCGTCGTCATCCCGGCGACCCCGCTGCTCGGCCCGGCCGACCTGCGCGACCGGGTCGGGCGCGGACGCGTGCGGCACGTCCTGGCCCGGGCCGAGGACGCCGGTAAGTTCGACGAGGTGCCCGGCGACTACACCCGCACCGCCGTCGGCGGCGTACCGCCGGGCTGGCAGCCGTACGAGGACGCGTACGCCTCCTCCGCCGAGTTCCTGCCCGACGGCCCGACCCTGGCCGACGACCCGCTGATGCTGTACTTCACCTCCGGCACGACGGCCCGCCCCAAGCTCGTCGAGCACACCCACGCCTCGTACCCGATCGGGCACCTGGCGACCATGTACTGGATCGGCCTCATCCCCGGCGACGTGCACCTGAACATCTCCTCGCCGGGCTGGGCCAAGCACGCCTGGTCCAACCTGTTCGCGCCGTGGAACGCGGAGGCGACCGTCTTCGTGCACAACTACACGCGCTTCGACCCGGCCCGGCTGATGGCGGAGATGGACCGCGCGGGCGTGAGCACGTTCTGCGCCCCGCCGACCGTGTGGCGCATGCTCATCCAGGCCGACCTGACCCAGCTGCGCGTCCCGCCGCGCGAGGCGGTGGCGGCCGGCGAGCCGCTCAACCCCGAGGTCATCGAGCAGGTCCGCCGGGCCTGGGGCGTCACCGTCCGGGACGGCTTCGGGCAGACCGAGACGGCGGTCCAGGTCTCCAACAGCCCGGGACAGCCGCTGAAGACCGGCTCCATGGGACGGCCCAGCCCCGGATACCGGGTGGAGCTGCTCGACCCGGTGTCGGGCGCGCCCGGCGCCACCGAGGGCGAGATCGCGCTCGACCTGTCCACGCGGCCCGTCGGCCTGATGACCGGCTACCACGGCGACCCCGACCGTACGGCGGAGGCGATGGCCGGCGGCTTCTACCGGACCGGGGACATCGGCTCCCGGGACGCCGACGGCCACCTCACCTACGTCGGGCGCGCCGACGACGTCTTCAAGGCCTCCGACTACAAGATCAGCCCGTTCGAGCTGGAGAGCGCGCTGCTGGAGCACGAGGCGGTGGCGGAGGCGGCCGTGGTGCCCGCGCCGGACGAGCTGCGGCTCGCCGTGCCGAAGGCCTATGTGGTGCTGGCGGAGGGCTGGGAGCCCGGCCCCGGCACCGCGAAGGTGCTGTTCGAGCACTCCCGTGACGTCCTCGCGCCCTACAAGCGGGTCCGCCGCCTGGAGTTCGCGCCCCTGCCCAAGACCGTCTCCGGCAAGATCCGCCGGATCGAGCTGCGCGAGGCCACGGCCGCGGGCTCGGACGCCGAGTACCGAGAGGAGGACTTCCGGTGAGCGCGCCCCCGTATACGCACGGAACCAGCGGGACGGCGCTCCTCGGCGACACCATCGGTGCCGCCCCGGACCGCGCGGGTGGCGGCCCGGCCGGACCGCAAGGCCCTCGTCGACGTGCCGTCCGGGCGGCGCTGGACCTGCGCCCGGTTCGCCGCGGACGTCGACGAACCGGCGTACGCCCTGCTCGCCGCCGGGGTCCCGGGGCGACCGGGTGGGCACCTGGGCGGTGACCTGCCCCGAGTGGGTGCTCGTCCGGTACGCCACCGCCCGGCTCGGCGCGATCATGGCAAGGGGCGGAAGGCGGAGCTGCGGGAGAGGTACCGCGACTGACGCGCGTCCGGCGGCGTCCGAAACCGGTGCCCGAGCGTTCGATCATCAAGGGCGCGGCCCGTAGGATCGAGGGCTCTGGGGGTGTCTATGGTCAGGCGGCGTCCCGGCACGCCGACGCTGGAGGAGGTGGCCGCCCTCGCCGGTGTGGGGCGGGGCACGGTCTCCCGCGTCATCAACAACGCGGCGGGCGTGAGGGAATCCACCCGCCGCACGGTGCAGCGCGCCATCACCGAACTGGGATACGTGCCCAACCTGGCGGCGCGTTCCCTGGCCGGGCGGCGCGCGGACGCCGTCACGCTGGCCGTGACGGAGACGGACTGGCGGCTGTTCGGCGAGCCGTTCTTCTCCGAGGTCGTCCGGGCGGTCGGTGACGCCCTGTCCGACACGGCGGTGCAACTGCTGCTCACGCTCGTCCGCACGGACACCGAACGCAAGCGCTTCGTCGAGTACGCCCGCGGCGGCCGTGTCGACGGAGTCCTGCTGATGTCGGTGCGGGCCGAGGACCGGCTGCCGGACATGCTCGCCGACGCCGGGCTGCCCACCGTGCTGCTGGGCCGGCGCTCGGACGACGAGCAGGTCACCTACGTCGACGCGGACAACGTCGGCGGCGCCCGTGCGGCGGTCGCCCACCTGGTGCGGGGCGGTCGCGAGGCCATCGCCACCATCACGGGCCCGCCCGGCATGTACGTCGCCCAGTGCCGACTGCGCGGATACCGGGAGGCGCTGGCCGGCGCCGGGCTCGACGCCGGTCCCTCCCTGGTCGCCGGCGGCGACTTCAGCGAGGCCAGCGGGCGCCGGGCGATGGCCTCGCTCATCGAGCGGCACCCGCGGCTCGACGCCGTGTTCGCCGCGTCGGACACCATGGCCGCCGGAGCACTGGAGGTGCTGCGCGCGGCGGGCCGACGGGTGCCGGACGACGTCGCGGTGATCGGCTTCGACGACTTCGCGCTCGCCGAGCACACCGAGCCGCCGCTGACCACCGTCCGCCAGCCGCTGGAGGAGATCGGCCGGACCCTGGTGCGCCTGCTCCTGGAGGAGATCGAACAGCCCGAGGTGGCCTGGCGCCACGTCATCCTGCGGACCCGCCTGGTGGTCCGGGACTCGGCCTGAGCCGCCGCCCCGCCGCGACCCCCTTTCTCGGGAGCGCTCCCAGTCGTCCCGGGCGCGCGGGAGCTGATCCCTTTCCGGCCGCACTCCGGTGAGCTGGCACTTCGAAATCCCGTCGAACGTAATGGCTCCCGCAGGGTTGTCAGGGTCATGAGTGGGCTCCTACAGTCCGAGCGAAACCACTCAGTGGGAGCGCTCCCACCCACTGTGGGTGGGAGCGCTCCAGAGTGCGCGTCACCCGACCCGGTCGTCCCTCCCAGAGAGGCCCCCATGCGATCGTCACCCCACCGTCCCCGAACCGTCCGCGGCCTGTGCGGCGCGCTGCTCACCGCTCTCGCGACCGTGGCTGCCCTGGTGACCGCCGCGCCGGCGGCGCAGGCCGACACCACGCTCTGCGAGCAGTACGGCACCACCGTCATCCAGGGGCGCTACGTCGTCCAGAACAACCGCTGGGGCACCGGCGCCACGCAGTGCGTCACCGCCACCGACACGGGCTTCCGGCTCAGCCAGGCCGACGGCTCGGTGCCCACCAACGGCGCCCCGAAGTCGTACCCGTCCGTCTTCAACGGCTGCCACTACACCAACTGCTCGCCCGGGACCAGCCTGCCCGCCCGGATCAGCGGCATCTCCAGCGCGCCCAGCAGCATCTCGTACGGCTACGTCGACGGCGCCGTGTACAACGCCTCGTACGACATCTGGCTGGACCCGACGCCCCGCACCGACGGGGTGAACCGCACCGAGATCATGATCTGGTTCAACCGGGTGGGCCCGATCCAGCCGATCGGCTCCCAGGTCGGCACGGCCACCGTGGGCGGGCGCAGCTGGCAGGTGTGGACGGGCAACAACGGCTCCAACGACGTGATCTCCTTCGTCGCCCCGTCGGCGATCACCAGCTGGAGCTTCGACGTCATGGACTTCGTCCGGCAGACCGTCTCCCGCGGGATGGCGCAGAACGACTGGTACCTGACCAGCGTGCAGGCCGGGTTCGAGCCCTGGCAGAACGGCGCGGGGCTCGCGGTGAACTCCTTCTCGTCGACCGTCAACACCGGTACCCCGGGTGGTCCGGGCGATCCCGGGGAGCCCGCGGCGGCCTGCCGGGTGACGTACGCGACGAACGTCTGGAGCGGCGGCTTCACCGCCGACGTCACGGTCACCAACACCGGTCCGTCCCCGGTGGAGCCCTGGCGGCTGGCCTTCACCCTGCCCGCCGGACAGCGGATCACCCAGGCCTGGAACGCCACCGTCTCCCCGTCCTCGGGGACCGTGACGGCGAACGCCCTGGCGCACAACGGGACGATCGCGCCCGGCGGCAGCCGCACCTTCGGCTTCCAGGGCACCTACAGCGGCACGTTCGCCCAGCCGGCCGGGTCCGCCCTGAACGGCACCGCCTGCGCCTGACCCGGTGCGGCACTCCGCACCGGACCGCACTCCGCACCGGACCGCACTCCGCACCGCCCCGGGGTCCACGCCCGTCACTTCCCTGCGCCGACAGGGTGGACCCCGGGGCGGACACCCCGCGCTTGCCCGCTCCTGCGGCCCGCACCCGGAAAGGCTGCCTTGCCATGAGCCCGAGCCCCCTACCGTCCGCGCGCCGGCCCGCCCTCGTCGCGGCCCTGTGCGCCGCCGCCCTCGCCGTGACCGGCCTGACCGGCGCCGCGCCTCCCGCACCGGCGGTGTCCGCCGCTCTGCCGTACCAGAACCCCGCCCTGCCGGTGGCGGACCGGGTCACCGACCTGCTGTCCCGGATGACGCTCGACGACAAGCTCGGCCAGATGACGCAGGTCGAGAAGGACGCGCTGGTCCCGCAGTCCGACCTCGCCGCCCACCGCATCGGCTCGGTGCTCTCCGGCGGCGACTCCACGGTCAGCCCCAACAACCCCCAGACCTGGGCCGACACCTACGACTCCCTCCAGCGCACCGCCCTCGGCACCCCGCTCGGCATCCCGGTGATCTACGGCATCGACGCGGTGCACGGCCACAACGCGGTGCGCGGCGCCACGCTCTTCCCGCACAACATCGGCCTCGGAGCCACCCGCGACCCGGCGCTGGTGCAGCGCGTCGGGCGCGCGGTGGCCGAAGAGGTGGCGGGCACCGGCATCGACTGGTCCTTCGCGCCCTGCCTGTGCGTGGCCCGCAACGACCGGTGGGGCCGCACCTACGAGTCGTTCGGCGAGAAGCCCGAACTGGCCGCCTCCATGGCCACGTTCGTCACCGGCATGCAGGGGCAGAGCCTGGGCGGCGACGCGGCCTCGGTGCTCGCCACCGCCAAGCACTACCTCGGTGACGGCGGCACCGCCGGCGGCGTCGACCAGGGCGACACGCAGCTGTCCGAGGCCGAACTGCGCGCCGTCCACCTGCCGCCCTTCCAGGAGGCGGTCCGGCGGGGCGTCGGCTCGGTGATGCTCTCGTACAGCAGCTGGAACGGGGTGAAGTCGCACGCCCACCGGTACCTGGTCACGGACGTGCTCAAGGGCGAGCTGGGCTTCGGCGGGTTCGTCGTCTCCGACTGGGCCGCCGTCGACCAGCTCGACGGGCAGAGCGGCTTCACCGGCGCCGAGATCACCACGGCCGTCAACGCCGGCGTCGACATGGTGATGGTCCCGCACGACTACCGGAGGTTCCTCACCCTGCTGCGCGGCGAGGTGAGCGCCGGACGGATCGCCCAGGCGCGCGTCGACGACGCCAACCGCCGCATCCTCACCAAGAAGTTCGCACTCGGCCTGTTCGAGCGCCCGCTCACCGACCGCTCCGCCACCTCGGGGGTCGGCTCCGCCGAGCACCGGGCGCTGGCCCGGCAGGCGGTACGCGCCTCCCAGGTGCTGCTGAAGAACGACGGCGGGGTGCTGCCGCTGGCGAAGGACGCCAAGCTGTTCGTGGCCGGGAAGTCCGCCGACGACATCGGCAACCAGAGCGGCGGCTGGACCCTGGGCTGGCAGGGCCGCAGCGGCCCGGTCACCGAGGGCACCACCGTCCTCCAGGGCATCCGGGCCGCCGCCACCGCTCCCTCCCGGGTCACCTACGACCGCTACGGCAACGGCATCGACTCCAGCTACACGGCCGCCGTCGCGGTCGTCGGGGAGACGCCGTACGCCGAGATGCGCGGCGACCGGCCCGGCGGGATGGGGCTGGACCAGGAGGACCAGCAGACCCTCGCCCGGCTGAAGGCGAGCGGCGTGCCCGTCGTCGTGGTGCTGGTCTCCGGCCGCCCGCTCGACATCGCCGCCCAACTGCCCGACTGGCGGGCCCTGCTGGCCGCCTGGCTGCCCGGCACCGAGGGCGGCGGCGTCTCCGACGTGCTCTTCGGCGACCACGCCCCGACGGGCAGACTGCCCGTGACGTGGATGCGAGCCGCCTCCCAGCAGCCGGTCAACGACGGCGACGGCAAGAGCCCGCTCTTCCCGTACGGACACGGCCTGACCTACGGCACGCGCGCCGGCCTCGTCACCGGCGGGCCTGCGGCAGGTCCCGGGCCTGGGGCGGTTCCCGGGCCTGCGGCGGGTCTGAAGTCCGCGGCGGGTCCCGAGTCCGTAGCGGAGTCCGTGGCGAGCCCCGAGTCCGTGGCGGAGTCCGCGGCGGGTCCTGAGTCCGTGCCTGAGGCGTGTACCGCCCCGTTCACGGCCGCCGTGTCCCGGACCGTCGCCGGTCACGGCGTCCTGCGACCCGGCGCCACCACCTCGTCCGGCCGCACCGCCGCCGGTGACGCGGGCACGCCCACGCCGCGGTGCACCGGCTCCTGACACCCCTCGCCCGTCCGGCGGCCCTTTCCCGGACGGGCGAGGGCCGCAACCCGGCAGCGGACCGCAAGGAGAGAAGAAAGACCCGACAAAAGATCCCCACGAAGGCACAGGAGACCCCATGGCTCGAGGCAAGAAACAACTGGTTTCACTGGCGGCGGTGCTGGCGACCCTGCTCGGCGGAATCGGGCTGGCCCTGCTGGGCCAGGGCAACGCGCAGGCGCACGGTGTGACGATGATGCCCGGATCGCGGACTTACCTCTGTTACCTGGACGCCAAGACCAGCACCGGCTCGCTGGACCCGACGAACCCGGCGTGCCGGGCAGCGCTCGCCGAGAGCGGCGCGTCGTCGCTGTACAACTGGTTCGCCGTGCTCGACTCCAACGCGGGCGGACGCGGCGCGGGTTACGTCCCGGACGGCAAGCTGTGCAGCGCGGGCGACCGCTCCCCGTACAACTTCACCGGCTACAACGCCGCCCGCGCGGACTGGCCCCGTACGCACCTCACCTCCGGGGCGACGGTCAGGGTCCGGCACAGCAACTGGGCGGCACACCCGGGTGACTTCCGGGTGTACATGTCCAAGCCCGGTTACTCACCGGCCTCCCCGCTGGGCTGGGGCGACCTGGAGCTGATCCAGACGGTCACCAACCCGCCCCAGTCGGGCTCGGTGGGCTCCGAGAGCGGCCACTACTACTGGGACCTGAAGCTGCCCTCGGGCCGCTCGGGCGACGCGGTCATGTTCATCCAGTGGGTGCGGTCGGACAGCCAGGAGAACTTCTTCTCCTGCTCGGACGTCGTCTTCGACGGTGGCAACGGCGAGGTGACCGGGATCCGCGGCTCGGGCGGAACCCCGACCCCGACCCCGACGCCCACGCCGACGCCCACGCCGACGCCCTCCGATCCGCACACCGGCTCGTGCATGGCCGTGTACACCGTGACGAACTCCTGGAGCGGCGGCTTCCAGGGCTCCGTCGAGGTCATGAACCACGGCACGGCACCGCGTGACGGCTGGGCCGTCCAATGGAAACCGGGCACCGGCACCAAGATCAGCAGTCTGTGGAACGGCGCGCTGAGCACCGGCTCCGACGGCACGGTCACGGTCAGGAACGTCGACCACAACCGGACCGTCGCGCCCGACGGCAGCGTCACCTTCGGCTTCACCGCCACCTCGACCGGCAACGACCATCCGGTCGGCACGATCGACTGCGTCACCCCCTAGGAGTCTCCTGAAGATCTTGCTTCGAGCACCCGGTACACCCCAAGTTGCCGGTAAATGTCAATCAGGTTGAACTGGGGCAAGCCGGACGCGTTTTCAAGATCTTCATCGGACTCCTAGCGCCTTCGGCGCGGCATAGGGCGGGGCCGGTGTCCGCATCGCGTGGGGCCGGCCCCGCCGTGCGGGTCAGACGCCGGTGGCGTGCAGTTCGCCGGCGGGGTCGTTCACCGGCCGCGGCGTGCCCGTGAGGTCGAGGACGAACAGGGGGATGCCCAGTGCGTCGGCGCGGGCGCGGGCGTCGGGGGCGTACCCGGTCAGGGAGAAGTAGACGCACGCGGCGGACTCCGTCATGGCCGTCAGCCACAGGCACTCCACGTCCCGCAGGGAGGCCGGCCGTACGGCTGGGTCGACCTGCGCGACCAGACCGCGGGCGGCGATGCCGATGCCGGCCGGGGGCCGCTGGTCGGCGCGGCGGATGTCCCGGTAGCCGAGCCAGCGGAGGTAGCGGGCGGTGGCGGTGACGGCGTCCCGGGCGGTGCGGATGGTGACGGGCCGGAAGGGGCGGCGCGGCGAGCCGTCCGTGGGCTGGGCCGGAACGGCGCCGGCCGGCGCCACCGGTATCCGCAGCACCGTCCCGCAGGGGCAGCCCAGTTCCGGACGCGGCCACTGGCCCTCACGGTCGCACGCGGCGCAGCGCACGGTGATCCACTCGTCGTCCCAGACCCGACGGGTGACGGCCGTCGTCGTCCCGTGCGGATCGAGCGTCGGCGCGACGGGCGCCCCGCACGCGCACGGATACGAGGGTGCCGCGTAGAGATGCTCGCGCCGGCAGGCCGGGCAGGGCACCGGGACGCTCTCGGACATGGCCCACATCGTCCTCCAGGAACCCCCCGCCTGTCCCTCTCTTGACGGTCTTCACGCGCCCCTCTACATTAATTCCAGATAGCAGAAGAATATTTCCACCATACGGAATTCCTCACCGCGGGGCGCGACGGGAGTGCGAATCCGGCAGTCGAAGCAGGAGTACTCGATGGCTCGAATGACCGCTGCCCGCGCGGCAGTTGAGATCCTCAAGCGCGAGGGCATCACCGACGCGTTCGGTGTCCCGGGCGCGGCGATCAACCCCTTCTACGCGGCCCTCAACGCCTCCGGCGGCATCCACCACACCCTCGCCCGGCACGTCGAGGGCGCCTCGCACATGGCCGAGGGCTACACCCGGACGCGCCCCGGCAACATCGGCGTCTGCGTCGGCACCTCCGGCCCCGCCGGCACCGACATGATCACCGGTCTGTACTCCGCGACCGGCGACTCCGTCCCGATCCTGTGCATCACGGGCCAGGCTCCGACCGCCGTGCTCCACAAGGAGGACTTCCAGGCCGTCGACATCGCCTCGATCGCCGAGCCGGTCACGAAGATGGCGGTCACCGTCCTGGAGGCCGCGCAGGTTCCGGGCGTCTTCCAGCAGGCCTTCCACCTCATGCGCTCCGGCCGCCCCGGCCCGGTCCTCATCGACCTGCCGATCGACGTCCAGCTCACCGAGATCGAGTTCGACCCGGAGACGTACGAGCCCCTGGCGGCCTACAAGCCCGCCGCGAGCCGCGCCCAGATCGAGAAGGCGCTCGGGATGCTGCACGCGTCCGAGCGCCCGCTGATCGTGGCCGGCGGCGGTGTCGTCAACGCCGACGCGTGCGACCTGCTGGTGGAATTCGCCGAGTTGACGGGCGTCCCGGTCGTGCCGACCCTCATGGGCTGGGGCGTCCTGCCCGACGACCACGAGCTGAACGCCGGCCTGGTCGGCCTCCAGACCTCGCACCGCTACGGCAACGCGACCTTCCTGGAGTCCGACTTCGTCCTCGGCATCGGCAACCGCTGGGCCAACCGCCACACCGGAAGGCTCGACGTCTACACGGCCGGACGGACGTTCGTCCACGTCGACATCGAGCCCACCCAGATCGGCAGGATCTTCGCCCCGGACTACGGCATCGCCTCCGACGCCAAGGCCGCGCTGGAGCTGTTCGTGACGGTGGCCAGGGAGCGGAAGGCGGCGGGCGCGCTGCCCGACCGCTCCGCGTGGGCCGCCGCCACGCAGGAGAAGAAGGCCACGCTCCAGCGCCGTACGCACTTCGACGACATCCCGATCAAGCCGCAGCGCGTCTACGAGGAGATGAACAAGGCCTTCGGACCGGAGACCCGGTACGTCTCCACGATCGGCCTCTCGCAGATCGCCGGCGCCCAGCTGCTGCACGTCTACAGGCCGCGCCACTGGATCAACTGCGGCCAGGCGGGCCCCCTCGGCTGGACCGTTCCGGCCGCGCTCGGCGTCGCCAGGGCCGACCCGGAGGCCTCCGTGGTCGCGCTGTCCGGCGACTACGACTTCCAGTTCATGATCGAGGAGCTGGCGGTCGGCGCCCAGCACCGCATCCCGTACGTGCATGTCCTGGTGAACAACTCCTACCTGGGCCTGATCCGGCAGGCGCAGCTGGCGTTCGACATCGACTTCCAGGTCAGCCTGGAGTTCGAGAACGTCAACTCGCCCGAACTGGGCGTCTACGGCGTCGACCACGTCAAGGTGGCCGAGGGCCTCGGCTGCAAGGCGATCCGGGTGACCGACCCGAACGAGCTGGGCGCGGCCTTCGAGCAGGCGAAGAAGCTCGCCGCCGAGTACCGGGTGCCGGTGGTCGTCGAGGCCATCCTGGAGCGGGTCACCAACATCGCGATGTCGAGGACGAACGACATCGGCGAGGTCGTCGAGTTCGAGGAGATCGCGACCGAGCCACGGTGTCTGCGTCGAGATGGTGCACCACTGCGCCGACACCGGCGTTCCCGTCTTCGGCGTCTGCCTCGGCATGCAGTCGATGCAGGTGGCGTACG